>NZ_JACD01000070.1:0-5316 GCF_000517825.1 Prevotella sp. ICM33 | reverse complement strand
GTCCTGTACAGGCATACGATGATAATGGTAATATTGTCTGGCAGGCAGACTATGACATCTACGGTAACGTCCGTAACCTTCACGGCAGCAGGAAGTTCATTCCTTTCCGCCAGTTAGGACAGTATGAGGATGAGGAGACTGGGCTGTATTACAACCGCTTCCGCTATTATGCACCAAGGCTAGGTAATTACATCAGCCAGGATCCAATAAGGTTAGCGGGAAATAACCCGACGCTGTATGGGTATGTGGGGGATTGTAATGAGGAGGTTGACATACTGGGTCTTATGCCATCTTGGATGCCTACAAAACGTGGCTATCAAAGACATCATATTATACCTCAAAGCCTTAAGAACCATCCAATCTTAGAAGCTTCTGGTATAAATATCGATGGAGCAGGTAATATGAAATATTTGCCAGTTGCAGAAGGAATAGATTCAAATCCAAATAAGGCAATTCATAATGGTTGGAATGATGTTCATAAAGAATATAATGCAACTATGAAAGGACGTTTAGACAACCTCTATGGTCAAGCTCTAAAAGAAAAATGGGACACAAGGAGGATGCAACAAGAATTAACAGAATTACAGAGAAAGACAAGGGCAGAACTTAACTCTGGTAAAATAAAATGCCATTAAATATGTTTGTAATAAATCAATATGAAACAAATACAGGTCAGATTGTTTGTTTTAAATCACAATCTGATTCACAAAGATATTGGAATTTTTTTATCGAAAATAAGAATGTAATACCGTTTCAGTATGTAAATCCACTTCTTATTGCAGGAAAAGGTTATACATATACTCAAATTCAAAAACTTGATTTTTTGAATTGTATTATACCTATACCTATTTTCTCTTGTAGATTCGTTAAAAAATACAAAGATTTATTAAAGGAGGAGTTACAATTCTTCCCATGTAAGATAAAAATAAAAGATAAAACTGTAGACTTTTTTTTGGGACGTATTATTAAAAGTGATAATATTCTGGATTTACAACGTTCAGGGAGTCTAACTTTGACTGATGGTTCCTCCTTGCCAGATGTTCCTTTCTTTTATCAAACAAGAAATGATAATTTCTATATTCTACGAGATTGTTCATTCAAGTCACATTATATTGTTTCTAAGTATTTTGCTAGTTTATGTGAAGGATTTAATATAGAAGTAAAGTCTGTGTAAATGGATAGCTCCGTCTAATTATACAGAATGGTGAACGCTACACGATCATCAACGACTACATCGGCCGCCCCGTCCGGGCATACGATGATAACGGTAATATCGTCTGGCAGGCAGACTATGACATCTACGGTAATCTCTGTAATCTTCACGGCAGCAGGCAGTTTATTCCTTTCCGCCAGTTAGGTCAGTATGAGGACGAGGAAACAGGGCTGTATTACAACAGGTTCAGATATTACGATCCGAGGACTGGTAATTATATCAGCCAAGACCCGATAAGGCTGATGGGTAATAACCCAACGCTGTATGGGTATGTGGGGGATTTGAATAAATATGTAGATGTTTGGGGATTATCAGATTGCAAGCTGAGTTCTGATTTTAAGAATGGAGCTTCATTTCTCATTCCTAGTGATAGTTATGAACAATTTGTTAAAAACTCATCTATGGTTGGAAGACCTGACGGACAGTTTGTTTCTCCAAGCAATCAGATAGATGATTTGTTAAAGAAAGCTAATGGAGATATTTCTATAATAGAAGAAGCTTTAGGTATTCCTAAGGGTGGTTGGCAAGGAAAAGGAGGTATGTACAGAATAGATATTTCAAATCCTCAAAATTATAACTTAAGATCAGCAAGCTCGGGAATTTCTGGTGCTAATAATTTGTTTATAGCTGGAGGTAAGACCTCTGGTGGTATATCAGAAGGTATAATAGATCAGGTACCAAAGGGAAATGTAACTATAACAAGAATTATAAAGTAATTTCATATGTTAGAAAAAATTAAAGTAAATAAAAATAATTACTACAAAGTTGGCTATATCCCGTACCTCAAGCAGTATGTTTTAGCAATAACTATTACTTGGATTGCTTGGTATGAAAGGTATTATTCTATTTCGGAAGGCGAGTATAAATGGTTTGATAATGATATAGATAAATTAAATCATTTAGCGAATGAGTTGTATCACTTGGGAATATCTAGTTCTCGTTTTATTTTTTCAGAAATGAGTGCGGAGAACGATTCATCTCAGATGAAACTATTTAACAAAGTATTTCAGAAAGACATAGGGAAGAAATCCCAACGAAAAGAAGAGCTTAATTCTGAGATTATACAGATATGTCATTTAAATATGGATAATATTATTTCTGTGAATCCTAATTTGCTATATCTCAAAGATAAAGATGGTGAGTTCATCAGATTATACAACAACGACAAAAATATAGATATTTTAGAGACTCCTGTTATAAAAGAACAACAGAAAAACATATCTGGTTCTGATGATTGTTCTGTAATTATCTTGAATGCAGAGGAAATAGGTTTTCTTCAAAATTATAGCTGGGAATATTTTGATAATAAGATAATCAAGATAAAAATTGCAACAGAGTTCTCTGACATTTTAATAGAAGCATATGATTGTGGGTTTATAATTAATATTAAATATAAAAGTGGAAAAATGCAACGCATAGATACCGCAAAGTGTTAAAAATATTACTAAATCTAGTTCTTGCATCCTACAGCGTTCAAGCGTACACGGCAAGGGTGGCAGGATTCTCCGTGACCGCCATTATGACTATCTCTATGACGTTGAGGGTAACCTCATCCTGAAGACTCCACGTCGTGGATTGACACAGCATCCGAACCACGAAGTATCGGAGGAAAGTGGCACGCATATTGCTTGGCAGACAGGTGACTATGCCTATGAATGGTATGGCAACGGCATGCTCAAGGAGGTGCGGCTTCCATACGGTAAGACTGTTCGTTTCGAGTATGATGCCCTTGGGCGTCGCACGGCAAAGCTTTTCAATGGTCACGTCTTCCGTTACCTTTGGGACGGCAACGTGATGGTGCAGGAGTGGCAGTATGAGGAGAAGGACCGACAGCAGCATAGCATTGATGAGTTCGGTCGCATCCGTATGCTGAGTGAAGAGCCAGTAGAGAACCTTGTCACGTGGGTTTATGAGGAAGGCTCATACGTTCCTGTGGCAAAGATACAAAACGGTGAACGCTACACGATTATCAGCGACTATATTGGTCGCCCTGTGGAAGCGTACAACAGCTATGGTAACGTTGTTTGGCAGGCTGACTATGATGTTTATGGTGACCTTCGAAACATAAAAGGCATTCGTGACTTCATCCCTTTCCGCCAGTTGGGACAATACGAGGACGATGAGACGCGCCTCTATTACAACAGGTTCAGATATTATGACCCGAGGATTGGTAACTACATAAGCCAAGACCCGATAAGGTTGGTAGGAGGAAACCCTACGCTGTATGGGTATGTCATTGACCCCAATATACAAATAGACCAGCTTGGACTAACAGTTGAAGGCAAATCTGCAAATGTTATTATTTCAATGGGGGCAGATGCAAATACAACAATGCCAGACTATTCACCACCATATAAACCTAACGCAAAGGTAACAGAATTTACTACAATGCGTGAAGAAGTTTTTGTAAGGGTTCATGGTGCTGAAAATAAATGTGGTCCATGAATGATGCATGAAGCAGCAATACGTGGCTTGTCTCCCGAACAAATAAAAACTAAGTTTAATTTGCCCAATACGCCAACCCATGTTTCTACTGTAACTGTACCAGCTGGAACTCGAATGAGATCTGGTAAAGTTAATCCTCTTCCAGAATTTGGAGGTGTAGATATGAACGCAAAACAATTCCAATTACTGGAACGTATCCCTAATGAAAATTTCGGAAACACCAAATAGATTAAGAGTTATCATTAACAATATAATTATACACAACATGACTAATCTTCAAGAAACAAGTGTCAAAAACTTAGATATAAAAAAAGAATTATGTTTTGATTCCGTCATTATTAAATTATATAATGTCCCAACTAAATGTAGATGTAATAGAAATATAGTTGTAGAAAACAAAAAAGGAGAATTAATATGGCAAGTAAAAGATGTAAATCCTTCATTGGATTCACCTTTTACAAATATTGATTTTTTTGATAAAGAAAGAATTATAGCCCACAACTGGTTAGGTGCAGATTATTATGTTGATATAAGGACGGGAATAATGCAAATAGTTAATAGAAACTCAAGAATATGGTGATATTTTTCAATGACTGAACCTATAATTGTTAATGAAAAACATATTATAGTTCTTAAGTTGCAACAGGAAAACGAATATTCGCCTACGTGTACTGAGTGATTAACCCGTAGAGAATTTTGACGGCACGGTGATTACTACACAGCTACCTGATGGTACGGCTGTGCATCATCAGCATGACCAAGCTAACAAGTACACCGATGGTAGCTGGGAGGCTTGGGAGTACGATAAGGCAGGACGGCTCACCAAAGCGTACAACAGAGACAGCGTGACAGAGTTCGTGCGTAATGCTTTCGGGCAGGTCATAAAGGAAACGCAGGACGGGCGTACAGTGGAGCATAAGTATGATGAGCGTTCCCGACTCTCACATATCGTCAGTGCATTAGGAGGAAGTATTACCTACGGATATGATATAAAAGGCACTGTCAACCACATATCAGCTGGTATGTCAGGACAGAGGAAGCCTTGGGAAGCGAATATAGCATACGATAGGTTCGGGCGTGAAACTTCACGCATAATGTCTGGTTGTGTAGAGAATACTATGCAATATGACAATGTCGGTCGCCCTGCGCATCAGCGTGTCCGTCATAATGGGCAAACACTGCTTGATAAGTCATACCTTTGGAGTGATAATCTTCGTCTTCTGCAGACGCTTGACACAATAAACCGCAGAAGTGTCCGTTACGATTATGATACCTTCGGTTCTCTGTCAGGGGCTGTATATGATGACGGTAGTTGTCAGTGGCGTAACCCAGATGCAATGGGTAACGTGTACGATAGCCCTGACCGTACGGACAGGAGTTATGGTCGTGGTGGACAGCTGCGTGAGGACAAGAAATGGCGGTATTATTATGACAGCCATGGCAACCTTGTGCTGAAGAGCATGCGTAGGTCGGGACCATCCCTTGAAACTGGAATGCGGGATGAGTTCCTTGCTTGGCAGAGCGGTGACTATGCCTACACGTGGCAGGGCAATGGTATGCTTAGGAGTGTAACACGCCCTGACGGAAAGACCGTTACGTTCAAGTATGACGCTTTAGGCAGACGCATTGAGAAGGTCTTTGACGGACGAGTATATCGC
>NZ_JACD01000069.1:0-26734 GCF_000517825.1 Prevotella sp. ICM33 | reverse complement strand
GAACTCTTTCTTTACTGCTTTAAGTAACTTGCCAGGTGGCTTGTTTTGTAAAGCGAGTGCAAAGGTATACAGAATTTCCTCTCCCACCAAATGTTTTGAAGAAAAACTTTCAAAAAATTGCATTTTTCTTCTTTATACCACATTTTAAAGCACCAAATTAAGCACTACACATTATATAATATAAAGACATGCTTAAAAAGAAAACAAATCTATCTACTGCTTATCACGTTCACGAATTTCCACACGTCGAATCTTTCCAGAGATTGTTTTCGGTAACGCATCAACAAATTCTATGATACGTGGATACTTGTAGGGAGCTGTCACACGCTTCACATGATTTTGCAATTCCTTCACAAATGCATCATCTGCCTTACCCTTCCAATCATTGGCAAGAACAACAGTTGCCTTTACAATCATACCACGTATCTCATCCGGCACACCCGTTACTGCACACTCAACAACTGCAGGATGAGTCATCAGTGCACTCTCTACCTCAAACGGCCCAATACGATAACCCGAACTCTTTATAACATCATCAGCACGACCTACAAACCAATAATATCCTTCTTCATCACGCCATGCCAAATCACCAGTATGATAAAGATTATCATGCCAAACTTTCTCAGTCAATTCTGGGTCACGATAATATCCCTTAAAGAGTCCTATCGCCTTCCCAGCACTGGTATCTATACAGATTTCACCCTTTTCACCATCTTCACACGGAGAGCCGTCCGACTTCAATAACTTAACATCATACTGCGGATTCGGTTTACCCATACTGCCTGGCTTAGGTTTAACCCAAGGGAAAGTTCCCAAAGTCATTGTCGTTTCCGTTTGTCCAAAACCTTCCATCATCTTGACTCCCACAAGCTCATAAAACTTCTGGAAGACAACTGGTTCAAGGGCTTCTCCAGCCGTAGTGCAATACTTCAGCGCAGAAAGATCATACTGCGAGAAATCCTCTTGCAACATAAAACGGTAGATCGTTGGAGGTGCGCAGAACGAAGTAATACGATATTTCTCCATCATCCGCATAATCTTCTCTGCCGAAAATTTCTCATGATCATATACGAAGACCGTTGCCCCCGCAAACCATTGTCCATAAAGTTTACCCCACACAGCCTTACCCCATCCCGTGTCAGCCACAGTTAGATGGATACTATCCTCATCAAGGTTATGCCAGAAAACACCTGTTACTAAATGTCCTAACGCATAGAGATGATCATGCGCCACCATCTTCGGTTCACCGCTGGTACCACTTGTGAAATACATCAACATCGTATCTTCATTTACATTCACTTCCTCTGGACGCACAAAGGCTGGCGCTTTCTCCCATTCAGCAAACCAATCATGAAATCCCTCTGCTACAGGGCAGCCCTTCTGTGCCAATGAGTTAACAGCAACAAGAACCTCTACCGTTGGACTCTCGGACATAGCCTCTCGAACCTGCGTAGTCACATATTCATCATTGACACATATTATAGCTTTTACAGACGCACGCTGATTACGATAAACGATATCACTTGCTGTCAACATATGGGTCGCAGGGATTGCCACAGCCCCAATCTTACACAGAGCCATCATCGAAACCCACCATTGATAATGGCGTTTCAATATCAGCATAACCTTGTCTCCACGTCGAATACCAAGACTAAGGAAGTAAGCTGCTGCCTGGTCGGTTTGCTCTTTAAACTCGGCATACGTTGCCCTCAACTCCTCTCCACGTTCACTGGTCCACAGCAAAGCTAACTTATCTGGTGCAATCTTTGCCCACTCATCCATAACATCGTAAGCAAAGTTAAACGTTTCAGGAACTACGAAATGTAGGTTGTCACGAAAATCTTCCTCTGAAGTAAAATGTGTTTGTGTTAAATATCTTTCTATCATTTTATTCTTTTGAATTAACATTATGCTTTATAGGTTTTCCTATATCACACAAAATAAACATATTAAAAGACTATACCCCTCTCTAAAGTACACGATATACCATCGTCACAATTCCTTTAGAGGTTATGAATAAACTAAACCTAAAATATAATAGCCAAGAAGCGCATTGGTACGTTATCCAAAGCACGCATACAATGAGGTTGATTAGCATCGAAATAAATGCAATCACCTGGTTCTAAAACAAATCGTTTATCCCCTAATCTAAGATCCATACGCCCTTCCCAAACCATATTAAACTCTTGTCCAGGGTGTATATCCATATTTACAGGGGCATCTTCAGGCTTTGGCTCTACCGTCACAAGGAAGGGATCCGCCCTACGACCACTGAATCCGCTTGCTAAACTCTGATATTTATAGGCATACTTACGCTCTACGCTCATACCCTTCCCCCTACGTGTAAGGAAATAAGAACACATGTGTGGCTCCTCACCAAACATCAAAGCATCCAACGCAATACCATACTTTTGAGACAACTTATATAGCCTACTAACCGACAAGTCGCTCTCTCCTGCTTCCATTTTTAGATATTTCTCATCCGTGACACCACAGGTTTCTGCCATTTCTTCTACTGAGATATCCAAAGACTCACGTAAGCCTTTTAATCTTTCGCCTATTAACTTTATCGCTTCTTCCATAATCCTATATACAACTTTATTCTTCGCAAAAGTAAGAAATAAAATCAAATTTACATCGAAAAGTGATAACTTTTCAGTAATTTGCATATTAAATAAACAAAATTATACACACCTATAGGTGAGTTGTGCATATAAATATCAAATTTAGATGGCAATAATTACAAATAACTTATCCTACAAAGAAAAGGAAACATTGGGAATAAAACATACAAAAAACTCGTTTCATAAATCCACTTCTATAGAATTTATAAAACGAGTTTTTTAAAGACTTACACCTTTATATATTAATATCAAAAGTCGATACTTGATGTAAGTACGCACGATTCCTATCCAATCTCAGGAATTACATACGACAATGCCTCTAACACTTGACCACGCGAAGCACCCTCACGAAGCGCAATGAAGATAGTATCATCGCCCGCAATTGAACCTAATATATAATGTGAATCAGAGTTATCAATGTCGTATGCAAGCGCACTGGCATAACCTGGACGTGTCTTAACAATAGCCAACTGCCCCGAGATATTTACCGAGATATACCCACTTCGCTGCATCATCTCCGTTGCTTTACGAGGAGTCGTCACACGACGATACATTGTCTCATTTGGCAGAACATATACATACTTTCCGTTCATAGAAGCAGCCTTTGCCACTTTCAACTGCTTGAGATCACGACTCAATGTTGCCTGAGTCAGTTTGAATCCTTCTTTCTCTAATTCCTTTAATACTTCTTCCTGGGAACTAAGTTCCATACTTGAAATTAACATCTTCAATGCTTCAAGTCTACTGTTTTTTACTTTCATAACTGTATATATATTCTGATTCACTTGCAAAAGTATGCAAATATTTCTATTTATGCAAATAAAAATACAAGAAAATGCAAAATAAGGTATTAATATACCAATTATCATGCATAAAGCATATAAAAATCAGACAAGGGTTTATCTCCAATTAAATATTATAAAATTAATCAAAAATCAACTTTATATTTGTTAGTGTCCAATCTTTCCTTTATATTTGCAATTAAATGGCATAGCATTTGCATAACAAACAAATATAAAACAGTTATGCCACAGAGCCAAAAGTATGGTGGCAATAGAGAACAGATAACAAACAAAGAAAGATTATGAATATGAATTTTGACAATTTCACAAACGTGACAAGTAGCCAAGAGCGCGACTTAGAAATGTCACGTGTATTTCCATCACTCATGCGTAAGGTATATGTATGGATGGCTATGGCACTTGCTATCACTGGCGTTATTGCCTATGGTGCTGGCAATTCTCCTGCCCTCATCCAACTCCTCTATATGGGACGCGGTCCATTACTTGTGGCAGGTTTGGTTGAAGTAGGTATTGTATGGTACCTTTCTTCACGCATTGATAGACTGTCACTCGTTGCTGCAACAATATGGTTCATAGCCTTTGCTGCTCTCAACGGACTGACATTAGGTTGGATTTTCGCTGCCTTTTCTTCAGCAGCCATCGCTAAAACCTTCTTTATTACAGCAGGAACTTTCGGAGCTATGGCTTTGATAGGTTCTACAACAAAGAAGGATTTAACCAAGATGGGCGGTATACTCTTTATGGCACTGATTGGTCTTATCATCGCAGGATTGGTAAACATCTTCTTAAAGAGTACAATGTTCGACTTAATCGTTAGTGGCATCGGTGTTCTTGTCTTCACAGGTCTTACCGCTTGGGATGCACAGAAGATTAAACAAAACTTGCGAATGGCACCAGATGCCGGCGAGGGCGCACAGAAGGTTGCACTTCTTGGTTCATTGAGTCTTTATCTTGACTTTATCAACCTCTTTCTTTATCTCCTCCGTTTCCTCGGAAAAAACCGAAACTAATAAAGGAAAATTCAAACATACAAGGACAATCCAATCGGGTTGTCCTTTTTTATTGATAAATATTTCTACATTCATTGATGAACATTTCTACTTTCATTGATGAAGATTTCTACCGAGTAAGATTTATGAGAATAGTATTACCTCATAGAAGTTAACATCGTTTTTAACCCAAATAACACCCTTTCTAAGTATCTATAGCATAGTATTGAGTACTTCGCACCATTGGTGCTAAGCGCCAACACAATCTGTGTTAAGCCTCAACACAACAACCAAAGATGGTATATCATATTACTTCTTACCGTTATAATTAATAGTAAGAGGGGACATTAAAATACTAATTACTAACAATAGAAAAGGGAAAACAGTCTTGAAAATTTAAAAAATTATATATAAATTTGCAAGTGAAAGTTATCATTAATAAAACAATTTCTTATGAGAAAAAGTATCTACGGCGTATGTATTAGCGCCTTCCTCCTCTTAGGAACCTTGCCAATGAAGGCTCAGTTCAATATTGGCAAAGCTGCAGGAGGTGCCACAAAAGTTCTTAAAGCAGCCACATTAACAGATGCCGACATGGCAAAATACGTAAAAGAGTATGTTGCGTGGATGGATGAGCACAACCATGTTTGTGATGCAAAAAGTCCTTACACAAAACGTCTGAACAGACTCACCCAGGGACTGACATCGGTTGAAGGTATTCCTTTGAACTTTAAAGTATATTATGTTACTGACGTAAACGCTTTCGCTTGCCCAGATGGTAGCGTACGTGTGTTCTCTTCTTTGATGGATGCAATGACTGATGAAGAGCTATTAGGTGTTATCGGACATGAACTTGGACACGTTGCACATAAGGACTCTAAGAAAGGTTTCCGTACCGCATTGCTAACCTCTGCTTTGAAAGATGGAATCGCATCAACCAATGGAGCTGCTGCTGCACTAAGCGAGTCACAGCTCGGTAGCCTTGGAGAGTCACTCCTCAACGCCACCTACTCACAGAAGCAGGAGAGCAAGGCTGATGGTTATGGTTATGAGTTCCTCAAGAAGAATGGTAAGAACCCTTGGGCTATGGCACTTGCATTCGAGCGTCTCAAGAAATTAGAAGAGGATGCTGGCGTCCAAAAAGATAGTAAGTGGCAGCGTATGTTCTCATCACACCCTGATCTCGACAAGCGTATCAAGACTATGAGTAAGCGTGCTGAGAAAGATGGTTTTGCTCGTCCAGAGAATAAGATGCCTGAAAGAATTGTACACGAGGAACCTGTTACAACCAAGCAGACCTCTAACGCTCAGTCTTCTAATAAGAGAACAGTTGGTAGTCGCCCAGCAGCAAAGAAGAATGTTGGTAAGAAGCCTGTTGGCAAACGTCCAGTTGGTAAGCGTCCAGCAACTACTCGCAGAAGATAATAACAAAATCTCGCAAATAATCAGCGAACGAACATAAAAAGAGAGGGTATCAGAAGCCTGTCATAAAGACAATGGCAATTCTGATACCCTCTTTTACTTTTCCGAAAGATTTATTCTGTCAGTTTACTTAAATTGATTCTCAACAATATCACTCAGAACGTTCTTAATATCTAAGCCTGCTGCACGTACCTGCTGTGGAATAAAGCTGGTGACGGTCATACCTGGTGTGGTATTGATTTCAAGCATATTGATAACATCCTTACCATCCTTATCCTTTGAGATAATATAGTCGATACGAATGATACCATTAGCATGCAGAATATCATAGATACGACTTGTCTCAGCTGCAACACGCTTAGCGGTCTCATCTGACATACGAGCAGGTGTAATCTCCTCTACCTGACCATTGTACTTAGCGTTATAGTCAAAGAACTCATTGCTTGTAACAACCTCAGTAGCTGGGAAGACAACCGCCTTATCCTTTGTCTTATAAACACCCTGAGAGATTTCCATACCGTCCATGAAAGCCTCAATCATAACCTCATCGCTCTGCATAAAAGCAACACGAAGAGCTGGTGCAAGCTGGTCAATATTCTTCACCTTTGATACACCAAAGCTACTACCATCAGCCGCTGGCTTCACAAAGCAAGGCATGCCAAGTCGTTTCTCAATCTCAGCCTCATCATATTCTTCACCACGACGAAGTAGAATACTATCGGCAACCTTGATTCCAAAGCCACGCAGATAGTTATTAAGAACATACTTATCAAAGGTCAATGCTTCAACCAACACGCCGCCTGTTGAGTATGGTAGTTGGATAAGATCAAAGTAACCTTGCATCACACCGTTCTCACCAGGCTGACCATGGATTGTAATATAAGCATAATCGAATTCTACACGCTCACCGTTCATGACAAATGAGAAGTCATTCTTATCTATTGGTGCCAAACTACCATCAGGCAATTCTACATTCCAATCGATACCCTTTACATCAACTATATATATATTGTAACGCTCCTTGTCAAAGAAAGAGTATAATCCCTGTCCTGAACGCATAGAAACATCATGTTCTGAAGAATCGCCACCACAGACGATAGCGATTGTACGCTTTGAATCTTTCATTGTGTCTTTTTTATGTTTTATTCCCTTATCTCCCTCACTAAGAGCTATCTTTTAAATGTCTTCGGAGGCTTATGCGGGATATTATTTATTTCTTTTTATTTGAATGTACTACTTTTCCAACAAACCTTAGCACCAATACTCAAGTGCCTTGTCAACTCATTCTCTCGTCAACTCGTTAGCTGATAACCTCGTCAGCTCGTCCATTTACAAAACCTCTCCACTTCTCAATCAGTGCAGAAAGATCAGCAGGCAGTTCACTGGTAAAGTCCATCTGCTCACCTGTAACGGGATGAACAAAGCCTAAGGTTCGTGCATGAAGTGCTTGACGGTTGCAGAGTGCAAGACAATTACGGATAAAAGCCTTGTAAGTACTTGAGCGCTGACCACGCAGAATCTCTGTTCCACCATAACGCTCATCGCCAAACAAAGGGTGCCCAATATGTTTCATGTGTGCACGAATCTGATGGGTGCGCCCTGTCTCAAGGATACATTCGATGAGTGTTGTATAACCGAAACGCTCTATGACACGATAGTGTGTAACTGCAGGCTTACCAACCTCTGAGTCTGGAGGGAATACCGTCATGCGCAATCTGTCTTTCGGATCACGTGCAATGTTCCCTTCGATGCGCCCTTCATCTTCTGTCATGTTTCCCCAAACGATAGCATTATAGCTGCGATGGGTTGTCTTATTGAAGAATTGCTTACCCAATGCAGTTTTTGCATCAGGTGCCTTCGCAATCACCAAGAGCCCACTTGTGTCCTTATCTATTCTATGTACTAATCCCACCTCTGGGTCATTAGGGTCAAAGGAAGGCATATCTTTCAAATGCCAAGCAATAGCATTAATCAGTGTACCATGAAAATTACCTGCTCCTGGATGTACAACAAGACCCGCGGGCTTATTGACAACCATCAGAACGTCGTCTTCATAGACAACATCCAAAGGTATATCCTCAGCTTCGATCGTATTGTCATGCTTCGGACGGTCGAGCATCAAGGTAATAACATCCTCTGGACGCACCTTATAATTACTCTTCACTGGCGCATTATTCACATGGATATAGCCCGCATCGGCAGCCTTCTGAATACGATTACGACTGGAGTGCTGCATTCGTTCAAAGAGGAACTTATCAATACGAACTGGCTCCTGACCTTTATCAACAATGACACGGAAGTGCTCATACAACTCTCCCTCTCCCCCCTCGTTAGACGCAGTGGGAAGGAAGTCGTCGTTAAATTCATCGTCAAATATCGTCTCTTCTTCTGTCATCATTGCACTTTATTCTTTTGGTCTAACCGAAGATGGATCAGCAGGCAAACCCGACTGTGAAGAAGAACCCGAACTACCAGCATTCGTCTTTCCATGTCCATCTTTTATCTCGTTGCCATTCTCGTCAACTGGTACTTCCACATATTCCTCAACCTCATCATATTTAGGAACCTTCTCTACGACTTCTACTTCTTCATATTCAGGCTCCTTCAAACCTGATGTATCAGAAATCTGACGCGTACCATCACCCACCTGCAACACAATCACAGCATCTGACGGAACACGGTCGCCTGCTTGAACATGCTTACCCTTGACTAAGATACCATAAATCCAGTCTTTCTCTCCTGGTATATATTCAGGTTCACCCACCTTAAATCCCATAGAGAGCAACTGTGCTTGTGCTTCTCGAAGTGAGTTATTATCAATAATATCAGGGATTACAAGTGATGGAGCACTTGCCGCATTGATGGTTACATAAACCACGTGAGTAGACTTAATACGCTTACCACCAGCAGGTGACTGCTCAAGAATACAGTCTGGAGGAAGTTCCTTCACATATCCTGTATCCGTCACCTCAATCGTCAGTCCGACCTTACCCATAATATCCACTGCCTCATCATACTGCTTATGAATCACATTTGGCACAACGATAGACTCACCATGGAGCGTGTAGTAGTCAAGTCCAAACCTAACTCCTATACACAGCATCGACACAAGAATAACAATAGCCAGGATATTACCCCAGATATATGTGCTATTAAATTTATGGAAGAATTCTCTTGCTGTCATTCAACTTGTTTATTTTTCTTCTAATTTGTCAACTTGTTAACCTGTTAACCTGTCAACTCCTAATATTAGCATATAACTTGTCAACCAGTCAACTCGTCAACCCGTCAACTAAACATTATACTTGGCAAAGGTAGATAAAAAAACGGAAAGAAGCAAAGAATAGTCTCTACTTCTTTCCGTTTTCGCACTAATTCCCTCTAAGGGAAACAGCGTACTTTTTACTTTCCGTGATGTTCGTCAGAAACAGTTAACTTCTTACGACCCTTGGCACGACGAGCAGCCAATACACGACGGCCGTTTTTTGTTGCCATTCTCTCGCGGAAACCGTGCTTGTTTACACGACGACGGTTGTGCGGCTGAAATGTTCTTTTCATTTTCTTATCCTATTTTATTGTTATTATGCAAATTATAAGAGCAACAGGATAAAACCTGCCATTATGGGCTGCAAAATTACTTAATCTTTTTGAATTAACCAAGAAAACAATGATTTTTACGCCCTTTATTTATGTTTTTTTCCATATTTTCTGTAACTTTGCACCGCATTAGTGAGATATCAACGTATAAAAATAATAAATTAGATATTAACAGATTATGATTAATTCACAGGAAATCAAGATTGGAACATGTATTCGTCTTGATGGTAAAATTTGGACTTGCATCGACTTCCAGCACCGTAAGCCAGGCAAGGGTAACACCGTTATGATCACAAAGTTGAAGAATGTTGCTGACGGCCGTGTGCTTGAGCGTACCTTCCAGGTTGGTTTCAAGCTTGAGGATGTTCGTGTTGAGCGTCGTCCTTATCAGTACCTTTATGAAGATTCAACTGGTTACATCTTCATGAATCAGGAGACTTTCGAGCAGATTCCTATCTCTAAGCACCAGATTACTGGTTCTGACTACATGAAGGAAGGTGACGTTGTAGAAGTTGTTACAGATACTTCTGATGGTACAATCCTCCTCGCTGAGATGCCTGTTAAGACTACTTTGACCATTACACACAGCGAGCCAGGTGTGAAGGGTAACACTGCAACAAACGCAACAAAGCCTGCTACGCTTGAGACTGGTGCTGTTGTTCGCGTTCCTCTCTTCATCAATGAGGGTGAGGTTATCCAGATTGACACTCGCGATGGTAGCTACTTGGGTCGTGTAAACGCCTAAGTCCTGCCTGTCAACAGACAGACTATCATTAAACATTATATAATATAGGATGTGTCAGGTGACTGGCATATCCTATTTTTTTCTTCCTATATATAGAGTGCTAAAGACTTTCTAAAGATAGAGAAGCTATTAAGTATCTTACAAGAATAGTTTTATTTCTTGAGTTCAAGTTATAAATGCAACTTTTAAAGAAAAGGATTAATAGCTGCATAAGTAATATTTTTTTCAGAGAGAAAAGAGAGACAATTCCCTCTGTTCTCTGCTGAATGGATAAATGTTACTATCTTTGTTTTTATTGTCCGTCCAAAGAAATAAAAGTTGTAGATGAGTAAACATATAACCGAAAAGCAAAGGTATGCAATTTCTAAGATGTTGCAAGTTCCGATGAGTAAAAAAGATATAGCTGAAGCTATTGGAGTTGATAGGAGTAATATTTATAGAGAAATAAAACGCAATTGCGATAGTCGTAGTGGAAAATACAACCCTGATCTTGCCCAAAGAAAGGCAGATAAACGTAAGGTTGAAAAGAAGCGAAAGGAGGTATTTACACAAGCTATGAAGAAGCGTGTAAAAAAGCTTCTACGAAAGGACTTGAGCCCAGAGCAGATAGTGGGCAGAAGCCAAGTAGAAAATATAGCTATGGTATCTCACGAAACTATATATTGTTGGATATGGCAAGATAAACGACAAGGTGGGGATCTTCATAAATCTCTTAGAAGGCAAGGACGCAAATATTCAAAGCGTGGTTCTAAAAACGCAGGTAGAGGATTTATTCCGAATAGAGTGGAGATTGATCAGCGACCTTCAATTGTAGAGCAAAAAGAAAGATTTGGTGATTTAGAGATAGATACAATTATTGGAAAGAATCACAAAGGTGCTATTCTAACCATTAATGATAGAGCAACAAGCAGAGTATGGATACGTAAGCTATCAGGGAAAGAAGCCATCCCTGTAGCAAAGATTACAGTATGGGCATTACGAAAAGTAAAAAACTTAATACACACAATAACGGCTGATAATGGAAAAGAATTTGCAAAACACGAGGATATAGCACAAAAATTAGATATTAATTTCTATTTTTGTAAGCCATACCACTCTTGGGAGCGTGGTGCCAATGAAAATACTAACGGTCTTATCAGGCAGTATATCCCAAAGGGTACGGACTTTAGTGAAGTAACCAACAAGCGTATTAAATGGATTGAAAACAATCTAAATAATAGACCTCGTAAAAGACTTGGATACCTCACACCAAACGAAAAATTTAAACAAATTATTAATATGAATTCCGTTGCATTTGGAACTTGAATTCAGCATGAATCCGACACTGTTATAGATATTGGTGCCGGAAAAGGATTTTTGACTGTTCATTTAGTTCGTCAATGCACAAATATAATTGCAATAGAGAATGATAAATCGCTATTGTCCATTCTAAAAAACAAGTTTTCTAACAACACGAATGTCAAAATTATTGATTGTGATTTTAGATGTTACACCATACCAAAAAGAAATTTTAAAGTTGTGTCTAATATCCCTTTCAGAATAACTTCTGAAATTTTAAAATCCTTGATGTTTGATAGTGTTGAGCATTTTATGGGTGGTTCATTGATAATGCAACTTGAACCTGCCCAAAAGTTATTTTCAAAAAAAGTTTTCAATCCATATATTGTGTTTTATCATACTTTTTTTGATTTAAAACTTATGTATGAAATATCTCATGAGAGTTTTTTGCCACCACCAAAAGTCAAGTCAGCACTTTTAAAGATTGAAAGAAAAAAAATGTCAATAAGTTATGAATTGAAAAGAAAATATCTGAATTTTCTCACTTTCTTGTTGCAAAAACCCGATTTGCCAGCCAGAACTGTATTAAAGACAATATTCAGAAAAAGTCAAGTCAGAGTTATTGCTGATAAATATGGAATAAATCTTAATTGTCAAATTGTTAGTTTGGCTGCAAAACAATGGGAATGTTGTTTTTTGGAAATGTTGGAGAGAGTTCCTGAAAAAAACCATCCCTCTTAATTGTTAGTTGATTAGAGTCTGATTCAGTAAAACAAAATTATTTTTTTTACTGAATCAAGATTAACTGTTTAATACACCATTTTAGTCATTAAGTAACTTCTATTTTACTTCCATGTAATATCCACAGGATTGCGTCTCGGAATAGAAGTTATTTTATAACTTGAATATCCAAATAGCATTGGACAAGCCGCTTTACGTTCTTCTGGTATTGATAACAAATCCTTTAATGGTTTATAATTGTCTATAGCCAACTTTACGAATCCAGCCCAACATGTACCGATACCAAAAGCGGGCGCAGCAATATCAAAATGAGTCAAAGCAATAATTGCTTCGGTAGGGTCATCAATTGGCTCAATAGGAACATGTGCAAAAAGTAAATGGGGAGCATTATGGCAAATCAAATCCAAACCACTATCCCAAGTTGAAATTATTGCAGGTACATAATCTGCTAGAGGATGTGATGTGTTTTGAATAGTTCGCATCCAATCAACGGTTAAACTTGCAACACGATTTACCTCTGATGGTTTATGAATAACAATCCATTTTACTGGTTGTCCATTCCCTCCAGATGGAGCATAACGGGCTATATCAATAACTTTAGCAATTAACTCTTTATTAACTGTCTTTGAAGAATAATGTCTCACAGAACGTCGACTTTTTATATACAATGCTATATTCTGTGGTTCAATCTGACTATCCAAAAAAGACGTATTAATTTTTTCGTCAAGAAGGAAATCTAAGGTAAGAGCCTTCTGTGCACAAAAAGACTCACAATGACCACATTTTAAACAATAATCCAATTTTTCTTCAGGTATGGTTGGATAATTTAAGGCTGTCGATTTATCAATGATTCCCATTACACATACAGTTGCGCAAGTATTGCATTTAGAACATGTTTTTCTGTCTATAAGAATTTGTGGCATTTTTGTCTCCTTTAAATTTTATTCATTTTAATTTGCTGTCACTTTTAACATTTCACTCAACCCTACTGTAAACTAATGAGTTAAGTAATAATTTCATGTGATAGCAGTGACAGCAAGATTAGATTTAGCAAAATATCTTACCAAAGAACTTTTCAAAAGGAGGTCTTCTGAAATATAGCATGATAAATTAAACTTATTACATAACAAGGCACACAAAATATGAAGGATAAATGATAATCTCCAATCAAAAACAGCAGAATGAATAAGATAAGCAAAATTCAACACTTTGCATTAGATTGCAATGGAAAACTTCTAAGAATAGAAGAAACCATAGAAAGAAAAGACGAAACTTTTCTCTGTCCACATTGTAAACAAGAGGTCATTGGCAAATATGGTAAAGAAAGACGTTGGCATTTTGCTCACAAGAAGAAAGAATGTGATTATGATAAATATCTACATTCTATAGCTGAAATACAAATAGCAGAATGGTTCAATAAAGAGAAAGAAATCATCTTAGATATGATACAATATGATACTTGTATAAAAAACAAAGAATGTCCTTTATACAACGAGTATGATTGTAAAAAAGAGAAACGTACAGAAAGAAACCTCAAAGACTATTACTCAGAGTGTCTTCTTGAACGCAAGTACGGGAATTTCATTGCAGACCTTCTTTGTAAAAGAAACCATCAAAAAGAAGATAATCCTATATTTATAGAAATCTATGTTTCACATAAATGCACAGAAGAAAAAATAAAGTCAGGTATACGGATAATAGAAATATCCATAGAGAAAGAAGAAGATATTACAAAGATCATAAATAACACAAAACTCAAAGAGGGGGATGGGATAAAATTATATAATTTCAAAAGGGATAGCAAGTACTCAAGCACCTTTAGTGTCCCCGTTCAAAAATATATACTTTTCAAATCAAGAAAAAGTTATGTACAAAAAGATAACTGCAATTGTCAAAATTACAAAGATAGTAGAAAAGGGGTATATGAAATAACTATTAACTACAACGACTGTGTACCCTACTTTATAAATTCTGGAGGTTTTTATAATATTGGCATTACGAAAGCATACCAAGCAGGCTTAATAAAAAAAGACTGCCACATTTGCAAATGGCAAAAGGAAGACACTTTTGGAAAAGCTTTATGCGTACTATATAAAAAATATAATACTCCAAAATACTGTGAAGATAATGATGCACACAAATGCATAAACTTTAAAGAAAACAAGGAATTTATACAATTCGCAGCTAAAGATTTTGAAGACTACAAACAATCAAATGGTTATGATATATGGGTAAACAAAGATTTAACAGAGAGAATATAACAAAACACCCTTCAAATAAATGTATAGAAAATAGTTCTTATACCAACTCTCTTTTATTCAAGACATCTTTACAAATTGAACAAAGAACTGTGCAAATCTCTATCAAGGGTTAATTCACATTATTAACATGTTATCATAACAAATGTTTTTTCGATAGCAGTAAGACAACGAACACGTATTATTTTCATGAACAAAAAGAATTATTTTCACGACAAGAAATATTTTTCTTCATGAAAAGAAATATTTTTTTTCATGAAAATAATTCGTATCTTACCTGTTAATCATATCAAAATACCCACTAAGCTGCAACACAATAAGGCTAAATTTTCTATACAAATAACGTCCCATTCCATGTTATTACTAATCTTTTGTTCTTCTGTTACTTTGTCTCAACACATCCCCTACCCCCCTGTTACCCTGTCTTAAGATTACCCTGTCTCCCCCACCATATCAAATTTCTTAATTCAAAATTCACGTATATGCTACTTTTGCATTACCTTTGCGGATATGGAAAATATGAACCTTGGGGCAGACGTGAAGCCCGTTAACTATACTATCAACGTAAGGGGACAGCTCCTCGACTTGAGTCATCCGCTCGTTATGGGTATCATGAACGTGACACCAGACTCTTTCTTTGCCGGCAGTCGGGTACAGACAGAGGAGGCTATTCGCCAACGTGCGCATGAGATTGTGGCTGAAGGGGCAAAGATTATTGACGTTGGAGCTTGCTCCACTCGTCCCGACAGTGACCCTGTCAGTGCCGAAGAGGAGATGAATCGATTAGCTTTTGCCCTCCCTATCATCCGAGAAGCAGAGCCAGAAGCCATCATCTCTATTGATACCTTTCATGCTTCAATAGCTCGCCGCACCGTTGAAGAGTTTGGAGCCGACATCATCAACGATGTTGAAGAAGGTAAAGACCCAGAGATGTTCCCTACTGTCGCCGAATTAGGTACACCTTATATATTAATGTCTACGGCAGCCAATCTACACGATATGCTCATCAACTTCTCACGTGAAGTACAAGAGTTGCGTGCCTTAGGACAGAAAGATATTATCCTCGACCCAGGCTTTGGCTTTGGCAAAGGAGCAGTAGACGGAAATTACACTTTGTTGAGTGTGATGGAACGACTGCAGATAATGGAACTTCCCCTACTCGTTGGCATCAGCCGCAAGCGTATGATTCATCAGCTTTTGGGCATAACAGCAAATGAAAGTCTTAATGGTACAACGGTCCTGAACACTATCGCCCTCATGAAAGGAGCCAACATCCTCCGTGTTCACGACGTTCGTCCAGCTGTTGAAGCGGTGAAAATCGTTGAAGCAATGCGCCAAAAAGCTGAGCAATAAGCGTTATTTAACACATTAATTATCAACCAATAGATAACCCATACTTCACCCAATATTAGCATACCGACTCAACTTACTATCAGAAGTCGCGATTATGAAACAGGGAGTTGCTTTACTATTATGTTTTTCCCATTTGGAATAAAAGATGTAATCGACATCGTGCTGGTAGCACTGATGCTCTACTATATTTACCGATTGATGAAGGAGTCACGCTCACTGAACATCTTTATCGGTATTATGGTATTCGTTATCGTGTGGCTCATTGTGAGTCAAGTGTTGGAGATGCGCCTCTTAGGTAGTATCATGGACAAACTCGTTTCGGTGGGAGTCATCGGTCTGATTATCCTCTTCCAAGAAGACATACGCCACTTCCTTTATAGTCTTGGTGCACACAGAAAGATAAACAACCTTATGAAGTTGTTCACCAAGAGGGGGGGTAAAGAAGAAGTTGACAAGGAAACCATCATGCCTATCGTTATGGCTTGTATGAGCATGAGTCGTGGAAAGGTAGGTGCACTGATTGTTATTGAGCGTGGTGTGAAGTTAGAAGACATTGTGGAGACAGGCGACTTGATTGATGCTCGTATTGATCAACGTCTCATTGAAAACATCTTCTTTAAGAATTCTCCACTCCATGACGGTGCGATGGTTATCTCTAAACGTCGTATCAAGGCTGCAGGTTGTATTCTTCCAGTGAGCCACAAGCAAGATATTCCAAAGGAACTTGGTTTGCGACACCGTGCTGCAATGGGTATCTCTCAAGACTCTGATGCCTTGGCTGTCATCGTATCAGAGGAAACAGGCCGTATCAGCGTTGCCCTACGTGGCGAGTTCCAACTCCGCCTTTCTGCCGAACAATTGGAAAGTATCTTGACGAAAGAGATTGTAACAGCGTAAGGGGTGATGGGTGTTGGGTGTTAGGTGTTGATGATGATGAATACCTATAAAGGATGATAAGTGTTGGGTGTTAGGTGTTGATGAATACCACTAAGGGGTATAAAATTTGGGTATTAATGTATAGTCATAAGCTTGCTATCCATTAACACCCAATTTATTTACCTACATGTTCCCTCAGATGCGCCAAACTTTAACACATCATCAACACCTAACACTTAACACCCAACACCTAATATAGTATTCATCAACACCCAACACTTAACAACCAACAACCATCACCCAACACCCATTTAACCAACATGTTCCCTCAGATGCGCCAAACTTTAACACATCATCAACACCTAACATTCAACACCCAACACCTAATTCAGCATTAAATTCATCTCAAGGTTATCATTCTTAAAGATGTAATCAGCTAACTCAGTGATTGTTAATGAATGGGTATCAGGCAAAGGATGATTGGTTCTGACTACGTGTCCATGCTTAATTTCGAAGTAGATATTATTCATTGGGATATCCGAATCATTATACACACGAATGTTTTCCGTATGCTCTGGATGGCGATTTGCAAAGAGTTGCAAAGCCTTTTCAGCATTGATAATACGAATCATTCCAGGGATATCCTTCGTTTCTACACAAGCATCTGGCTCAATAGACTGTGATATTCGACAATCTTCTTTGATAATATCAAAACCGTCTTCATCATGTAAAAGTACACAATCCTTTGCACGTTGCCACCTATCGAAGGTTGAAAAGTCCATATTTTCAACATCAGCAGGAGGCAGTGTACAAGTAATGTTACGTGTATAACCACAACGACTATACCAATCGTAAAGCCATTCCTCAGCAGGTATCAACGATGCAAAGACAACATCCTTATGGTAAAGACGGAAGTGAGCCTGCGACATGAGATTGTTACCCATATTCTGCTTACGGTATTCTTCTCGTACACTCACACCACTAATATAAGCCGTATGCACCTCTTCATTATAATATTTCATTGTATAAGGGAGGGCCTGAAGGGCAGCTACTGTATGTTGATTGACCTGACAGATAATATTATATTCAGGTTTAAAGACACGTGAGAAATAGAGTTGAATAAAGGGTTCTGCGTCATGGAAGGTGTCACGCCACAAAGCGATGGTCTCCTCTTTAATCTGTTCTTGTGTTTCCTCCTGCGCCAAAGGATATTTCTCCATGACAACACTCTTTTCTAAAAGAATGTCTGGTTTATAGGAAAGCTTCGCATAACGGAGTCCTTCTATTCCAAGGTCTTCCTCACGATTCATATATTCATACTGCTCTGGAAGATGCTGTGCAAACTCCTGATTGATAATAGAAAAGGCTCCTTCATAGGCAGTATCAGCCTTTTCCACACAAACATCGAACACCTTATCCGTGATAGGACAGCCGAAAGTAAAAGCTATCAACTTCCCATCAACCCATATCGTACCACCAAGGGCACCAATCTCATCCCACAAATCGAAGACACGTGTCATAGAACGAAGTTCTTCAGAGAGTTCTTCCGTATCTTCGTTATCCTCCTTTGTGACAGCCCTCCAGTTCTCTTCTACAGCGATACACTCGGGTATCATCTCCTTTGTAAGCGGACGATACTCATAGTTAGGATAGCTCTTACGGAACTTATTACAATGATTTCGTTTGCCTTGAAGTTTCTTACCAGACAATGTTGCCAACTTTTCACGGGTGTAGATGTAATCAAAATGGTCGCGATCGGGCTTTATAAAGAAAGTGTCTGGGAAAGTTTCCTCCAAAACACTAACCATATAAGAACAAACACCCAACATCAAGAAGGGATGACCCAAGGTGATTGCATCATCTCGCATCTGCCTGATAACAGCTGCAAAACGCTCACGCATAGACTCATCCCACTTACATTTCCACACTGGAGCCATATAGGCAAGATGATGTCCTGTATAAAAACGGAACACTAAAAAGCCGTCAACCTCAGCTATTTGCGTATTATATAAGAAACGCCATGAAATAATATTCGCAAAGCTTAAATCGCAATTCATGCGATCACCACATAGCGTATAGCTTTGTATTAATTCACGGTCGGTTGTCTTTACATCATGAAATTTTATCATAACATTATCTGCTTTGTTTATAATACAAAGATATACAGAAAACTCAAAACTCCCAAAGAGTAGGCTGTTTTTGTTGCTATCCAATAGCACTTCATTTGCATATTCGGGTAGTACAAGCCTTTCCTAACAACAAATTGCCCTCAGACTAATAATATTTTACAAGCCATTTAACCCTCAGCACGATTGGTGTTTACCATGAGCACCACATGTGCGAAGCATCAGCACCATATGTGCGGAACGACAACACATCGCTAAAAAATACGAAGAAAAAGACATCTTTGCCCCTATTATATATAGAAGATACTCACAACGAAAGTAGATGAAAAATGATTGCCAACCTGTATAAACCTGTTTTATAGGAGAAAACGATAATTATGTTTGGAATTACAACTTTCTTTTGCTATCTTTGCATAGCAAAAACAGAATTTATAATAATTACATTTTAAAAGACATATATGGACTTATTAGAGCAAATCGTTGCACGTGCTAAAGCCGATAAGCAGCGTATCGTGCTCCCCGAGGCAGAAGAGGAGCGTACCCTTAGGGCAGCTGACAGAGTGTTAGCTGATGACATCGCCAATCTGATCCTCATTGGAAACCCAGCCAACATCCATAAGCTTGCCGAAGAATGGGGGCTTAAGAACATTGACAAGGCTACCATTGTTGACCCAGAGAATAACCCACAGAGCGAAGAATATGCCGAGAAATTGGCTGAATTACGCCAAAAGAAAGGTATGACCTTAGAGCAAGCTCGCGAACTGGTTACCAAGAACAATCTTTACCTTGGTTGCATGATTATTAAGACAGGAGGTGCTGACGGACAGATTTCTGGCGCCCTCTCTACAACTGGTGACACGCTTCGTCCTGCTTTGCAGATTATTAAGTGTGCACCAGGTATCAGCTGTGTGAGTGGTGCTATGCTGATTCTTACACATGAAAAGCAGTATGGTGAGAACGGTATTGTCGTTATGGGCGACGTTGCTGTTACTCCAAACCCAACTGCTGACCAATTGGCACAGATTGCATATACCACTGCAGAGACAGCAAAGAGTGTTGCTGGCTTCCAAAATCCATACGTAGCTATGCTGAGTTTCTCAACAAAGGGCTCTGCACAAGATGCTAAGGACCGTGAGACTGGTAAGAGTGTTTATATCATTGATAAGGTAGTTGAGGCTGCAAAGATTGCCAAGGAGAAGTTCCCTGAACTGAAGGTTGATGGCGAGTTGCAAGCTGATGCAGCTTTGGTTCCAGCCGTTGCAGCAAAGAAGGCACCAGGTTCTAACATCGCAGGTAAGGCAAACGTACTTGTTGTTCCTAACCTTGAAGTTGGTAACATCGGCTACAAACTGGTTGAACGCCTTGGTGGTGCGAAGGCTATTGGCCCAATCCTCCAGGGTATTGCACGTCCAGTAAACGATCTTTCTCGTGGTTGTTGTGTTGATGATATCTATTATATGGTAGCTATCACAGCCTGCCAAGCACAGGATTCTAAGAAATAAAAGTAGAATTGGAAACGATGATTTAGGGGTTTTGAGAGCGTTTTAGGAATCTGCAAAGAGGAATAAGACGCTTATAAAACAACCCCTATAGCATCCTTCTAAAATAATAATTCTTTATATGAAGATATTAGTTTTAAACTGCGGTAGTAGTTCCATTAAGTACAAACTGTACGATATGGCAGATGAGTCTGTATTGGCTCAGGGTGGTGTTGAGCGTATCGGACTCGATGAAGCATTCATCAAGGTGAAACTTGATAATGGTGAGAAGAAGCAGATTATGGCTGACCTTCCAACCCACAAGGAGGGTGTAGCACTCGTATTCAAGGTGCTTCTCGACCCAGAGTTTGGCGCACTTAAGAGCCTTGATGAGATTGATGCCGTTGGTCATCGTGTCGTACAGGGTGGCGACCTCTTTGAGAAGAGCTGCATCGTAACCAAGGAAGTAGAGGCAGGTATTGAGAGTCTTATCGACCTTGCACCTGTTCACAACGCTGGTCACTTGCGCGGTTTACGTGCTGTTGATGCTTTAATGCCTCACACTCCACAGGTAGTTGTATTCGACAATGCTTTCCACAGCACAATGCCAGACTACGCTTACCTCTACGCAGTACCTTACGATCTCTACAAGAAGTACCATGTTCGCCGCTATGGTTTCCACGGTACGAGTCATCGCTACGTATCACATCGTGTTTGCGAGATGCTTGGTGTTGACATTAAGACACAGAAGATTATCACTTGTCACATTGGTAATGGTGCCTCTATCGCAGCTATCAAGGGTGGTAAGGTTATCGACACTTCAATGGGCTTGACTCCATTGGCAGGTTTGATGATGGGCTCTCGTTCTGGTGATATCGACCCTTCAGCAGTTACCTATCTGATGGAGAAGCTCGGAAAGAAGCCACAGGAGATGGCAGACTTCCTTAACAAGGAGTCTGGTGTACTTGGTATTACAGGTATCAGCTCTGATATGCGCGACATTGAGAACGCTGACAACGCTGGTGATAAGATGGCTCATTTAGCATTGCAGATGTACACTTATCGTATTAAGAAGTACATTGGTGCTTATGCTGCAGCAATGAATGGTGTTGATATCATCGTTTGGACAGCTGGCGTTGGTGAGAATCAGACTGGTCTTCGTTGGGATGCTTGCCAGGACATGGAGTATCTTGGTATTAAACTTGACAAAGAACGCAATATGTGTCGTGGTGAGGAAAAGATTCTCTCTACCGATGACTCAAAGGTTAAAGTTGTACTTGTTCCTACCGATGAGGAGATTGTCATTGCACGTGACACGCAGGAACTCGTTAAAGACTTGAAGAAGTAACAAAGATAATTATAGGCGTTATAGGCGATTTTATGTTCTCATAAAAAACCTATTAACGCCTATAATTGTATTCTGACACGAATAAACAACGATAAAACTCCATAAAAAGCGAAAGGTAGTTGTCTCACGACAACTACCTTTCTTTTGACTAAACTTAATCTACAAACCTGAGTTTTAATTTTATATTATGAATGTCTTAAATCAAATTTTAGGGCTAAAGCCACTATCATCTTATCTTGGTAATGAATCATTATCCATTCCTCTTAAAGACAATGCAAAGTTACACTTTTGTTTCGTAACCTCCAAATTCTTTTGCGTAATTTTGCTTTTTATACTCAAAAAATCCCGTTTTGTCCTTACAAATAGGATATTTTTACTTTTCTTAAGGCTTGCTTTCACCTTCAACATACTCTTCGAGGAACATATGTTCACCATCGAAAACAGCGTAAGTAAACTGCCATATCCAGTCACCAAGAATCAATAGACGAGCTTTCCGCGACAAGGTGAGATCGAGTTCAATATGTCGATGCCCGTAAATATAATAGTCTATATCTTTATGTGTGGACATATACTCCTTCGTGTATTGCACAAGATACTCCTTGTCTTCTCCCAAATAGGGAACTTCCTTCCCATCCTTACGCTTCAATCTACTCCTTTTAGCCCAATTCAAACCTAACTGCATTCCCCACCAAGGGTGAAAAAAGTTGAGTAATCGTTGGCAGAAACGATTATGAAAAACCTTACGCAGAAAACGAAACATTGGGTCGGGGTCACCTAACCCATCCCCATGTGCAAGATAAAACACCTTATCGTATATCTCAGTTGTTATCGGTTTACGGTGAAGGATAACGCCACACTCCTTTTCTAAATAGCCATAAGTCCAGAGGTCATGATTACCAGTAAAGAAATGAACTTCCACCCCCATATCCGTTAATTCTGATATCTTACCAAGGAAACGAGTAAAACCTTTAGGAACAACATACTTATATTCATTCCAAAAGTCGAACATATCGCCCAGCAAATAGACTGCCGCAGCCTTATGCTTAATGCTATCCAAGAAGCGTACAAGGCGGCGTTCATGTGTGCGACGGTGCTCTATAGCGAGCGAACCGAGGTGTGCATCGGAAAGGAAATAGATATTCTTCATGTCACTGGGTAATGGGTGAAGGGTGGTAAGGGGTGATGATTACTCCCTATATTCTGAGGCAATGCCTCAGAAGTAGGGACAGAATGGCAGAGACAAGGCTGCTAATTTGACAGAGGCTTAGCTACCTTATTGAAAAGGAGGACGGAAACGACCTTACTCGAAGCCTAATTCAACGCGTGCCTCTTCAGTCATCATGCTCTGATCCCATACTGGCTCAAAGACAAGGTTGATGTTAGCTGTCTTGACACCTTCTACACTTTCCACCTTTGTACGTACGTCTTCAAGGATGAAATCTGCAGCAGGGCATGATGGAGAGGTAAAGGTCATATCCATATCAAGATTGCCCTCGTCATCTACATCAATCTTGTAAATCATACCAAGATCATAGATATTTACAGGTATCTCTGGGTCGTAAACGGTCTTCAACACGTCAACGATTCTTTCTTCTATCTTTGTTTTCTCTTCTATTGTCATAATTAGTGATTCTTTTAATGAATTATTCTTTTATCAAAGACAGGCACAGCAAACACTATAAAAACTTGCTTTCGAATAGTCAAGCGTAACCTATCTTCTGCAAAGATAGTAATTAAAAACTATAATTACAATAATTCATTGCAGAAAGGTTACGTTCTTTAGTGTGATTGCATACAGAAAGTAGTATATTTGCAGTGCATAAATTAATAATAGAAAGATGAACAGTCTCGAGGAAGAAGTGCGACAGTTGCTGCACGAAGGTAAGAAGGTTGAAGCAGTACTATTGATTCATAAAAGCAAAGGATGTACATTATTAGAAGCAAAGAAGTATATTGACAAGCTCAACAGTGGTGACTGTAGTTGGAAAAATCCCCACAACAACCGCGGTTGGAATATCGAATATAAAGACGGAAAGCCTGAACATATTACTTATAAAGATAACACTGGAATACATACAGCTACACCTGGCAGTCCCGAATGGACAGCTATCCTAATGGAGGCTACACAGACAGGCAATAGAAAGTCCAGCCATACAGAGTCTGGCAATAAGAAAAACCTGTTGCAAAGAATCTTTAATAACAAAGTGTCGGGGGGGGTCATTTGCCTTGAATTAGTATGTATTTTATTGTTAGCCATCCTTTATATTTACCCCAGCTATTTTGGACTTCATACCAGAGAAGGCTATTGGGGCTTATTCTTGCATATCATCTTGCTTCTAAGTCTTGTATGGATAATATGCATTTTCTATCGTGACATGCGTAAGAAAGAACAACGATGGTATTACCGTTTATTCTCTTTTGTAATAGCAACAGGTACTACTTTTGTGGTTGTTATATTGGTACATGATCTGACATTAGACCTTATAGAACATGATGTGAGAAGTTACGAAGGGACATTCTCACTGAGAGTATATACTCATTATAAGAGGTCTAATGACTATACCATCACATGGGAAGGTGACACTTTGTCTTCTGATAGACAACATAATATTAGCTATGCTCATTTTAAAAAGCTGGAACAATACCGTACAGTACGTGTTACTTATTGGCGGCACACGGGTCTTGTGTGGAGCATAGAGCCTTTAGAAAAGAAGTGAAAGGCTGAATTAATTCCCTCTTATGATACAGAAGATGCTATTTAGTACTCAACACCATTGGTGCGGAGCATCAACACAACACGTGCGGAGCATCAGCACCATATGTGCGGAATAACAAAACATAGCCTTTTCAGAGCCTTTTCAGCTATAACTTTCCCTCCTCACGATATGAGAAATACCCTCCATCGGTGAGTATTACATGGTCTGCAAAATGAATATGCAGCAATTCGCAAGCCTTATGAATATGCGATGTCAGTATATCATCATCCCTACTTGGGTTCGTACTACCACTGGGGTGATTATGACAAAACGCCAAAACAGTAGTGTTCTTTAGCAGCACTTCCTTCATCATCAGACGAAGATCGACAGGTGCCATAGTAAGTCCACCCACCGAAATGCGCTTGGCTTCGATGAGTCGGAAGTTCTGTTTCATCATTAAAACCCAGCCTTCTTCGATATCAAGGTCTTGTATCGTCGTGTGCATAAACTGGTAGATATTCTCAGCACTATTGAGTATTGGTGCCTCTTCCACTGTCGCCTTCTGCCGTCTTTTACCTAATTCACAAGCAGCAAGAATAGTGATTGCCTTTGCCGAACCGATACCCTTGTATTGCTCTAAGTCGCGAATAGAAAGTTTCCCAAGTGTTTTCAGATTATTATTACAGTCATTGAGAATACGCTTCATTAGGTCTACCGCACTCTCTTTTGGTGTGCCAGAACCAATCAGAATAGCCAGTAATTCAGCATCACTGAGTGCGGCAGCACCCAGTCTTTCAAGTTTTTCGCGTGGGCGGTCAGCCTCAGCCCAGTGAGAAATAGATAGTTTATCCATAGTAAAGAAGTGGCCCCTCCCCCAAAGGGAGGGGAGTGATTACCACTATTGTTTGTTATTTAGAATGTAGATTTGGTTTTGTAGATAGCTTTTAAATTATGAATTCTGAATTACTTATAGAAGTTTTTCTCATATGCGGCGAACTCATCCATGCCACATACGCAGCGTTTCCACCATGCACTGATGAAGCCACAACCGTAGCCGGTAAGCTGAATGAAGGCTGCTTCTATACTGAGAAGACCAATGTTAAGGCTATTGTTTTGCATAGTTGAATCCACACAGATAATGACACTGTATAGCACCAGTGGCATTAAACCCATCATGATAAAGACACTTCCAAAGACATTAATGATTGGGAATAACTGCAAGAAAAGCCCAAAGAGAATCATCAGAATCAATAAAGCCGTTCCAACAGTGAATACCATCGGTAAGAGATGGACAAGTTTCAGCGACTCAGGGTACTTCTTATAGAGGTTGATTCGCGCGATACCAGAGTTGTAAACCTGCTTCCAGAACTTGCGGAAGTCCGTACGACGCTTGTGCCAAACCCATGCTTCAGGGAACAGTCGGCAACGCTTTCCTGCCTTAAAGATACGAATCGAGAAGTCGATATCCTCTCCAAAACGCATCTTTGAGAAACCTCCCAACTCCTGATAGACATCACGACGGATACCCATATTAAATGAACGAGGATAGAACTTGTCAAGTTTCTTTTTACCACCACGTATTCCTCCCGTCGTAAAGAACGAAGTCATTGAATAAGAAATAGCCTTCTGTGTATCGGTGAAAGACTCATGTGCACAGTCAGGTCCACCAAAAGCGTCGGCTGGCTCACGTTTTAGCTCTTCACTCACAGCACGAATATAACCCTTCGGAAGTACAACATCGGAGTCGAGAATGAGCAGATACTCACCCTTTGCACGCTCAGCACCATAGTTACGGCTCTGCCCAGGACCCGAATTTTCTTTGCTATAATAATGCAGGTCGAGCTTGTCAGCGTACTTATCGCACACCTCCTTACACGGAATCTGTGAGCCGTCTTCAACGATAACGACCTCAAAATCCTTCTCCTCCTGGCTAAGCAGGCTCTCCAATAGTTCTTCAACCTCATCTGGACGATTGAAAACAGGAACAATGATGCTGTACTTCATAATGTTGCAAAGATAACACTTTGTTCGTGAATGACAAGTAATTTGATAGATTATTCTCTCAAAATAACATTCTTTCTCTCTGCCCTTTACATGTATGAAATAGCAAAGCACATCTAAACACACCAATAGATCTGGGTCTTCCGTTAAATACGTAGATTGTTAATAGAATAAGATTAATCCACAGACATGGTATGATTAGCTCCCATTAAATGGTTTTAGAATGGGGGATAAACTACGTGACAAATATAATTAGATATGATCTTCACCTGCCTTCTACAACAACTTACTCCTTCATTAGCTGAGGTTTGTAAATTATTTTCCTACGGTTCAAAACCTATACATGCTCTTTTGGCTTCTTAAAGACGCCCTTTTGGCTTGCAAAAGGTGCCCTTTAAG
>NZ_JACD01000068.1:0-10587 GCF_000517825.1 Prevotella sp. ICM33 | reverse complement strand
TCTTGTAACGTTATATTTAAAACCCCAATCGGTTATTAGAGCCTAAACATATCTTGTTTTATTATCGAGTAGATTGTTTGGCTTTGGAACGCAGACGTAGCGGGCTACGTCAAGTTACAAAGGCAGACAAGATGCCGATAAGAAAATAAAAGATGTTAGGAAACAATACCATAATATGAAACAAACATATTGTGGTCTAATGATTGATTGGGGTTTAAGGCTTAGTTAGCAGGCTAACTAAGCCTTTTTGATTATTCTTTTAGAGTTCTATTCTATACTTTCTTATCGGTTTATTAGTTGCTTTCAGGTACTACAAATGGCTACTACATCAATTCTATAGCTATGGTAAACTTTATTAATTCATATCCTATAAGAAACCCACAGCTCTGAATTTTATTTACATTTACCTTTGATTTATTTACCAAAAACAGCCAAAAAAACGCTTTCCTTACAGCCTTTGTAACTCATTCGTTATAAAAGAGTTACAAAACTGCTTTTCAAAAGGTGCTTAATTGGACTTCAAAAGGGCGTTAGTAAGGGTCTTAAAGAGCACCTTTTGCAAGCCAAAAAGGCGTTAATTCGAATGCAATTAAGCCTTAATAAAAATCGAGTAGACGAAAAATACTTACAAAGAGGATTACTAACAGTTGGATAATTGACCTCCAAGACCTCTAAAAAGCCTACTTTAAAAGATACTGTTTTCTCGACTCTATAATATCTTCCATGTTCTCACTCGCCCATGAAAGGAGGTTGTCGATAAGCGGTAGTAGACTTTTCCCTTTCTCCGTAAGCGAATATTCAACGCGGGGAGGTATCTCTGGAAATACTTCCCGATGAATAAGTCCATCACCCTCCAACATCTTCAGCGTTGCAGTCAGCATCTTTTGAGAAATATCGGGTATATTACGTTGCAGTTCCTTAAAGCGTTGGCAATCGTTGTTCTCCAACGTGAAAAGCACCAACATTGACCACTTGTCCCCTACTCTTGACAGTACATTTCTTATAGGACAGTTAGGATAGAGGGCATCTCTGACTTCGTTTCTATTCATACTTATAAGCTCTTTAAGTCATATTACTGCACAAAAGTAACTATTATAAGCTAAGGCTCGCACCTTTTAGTGTTAAACTATGTAAAACGAGTATCCTTTAAATGCTTTATTATCAGTATTACTTACCTCAAGGTAACTGGCTGACATTTGTGTGCCTACTTGTAGAACAGACTGAAAGTCAATACCTTTGCATTATCAAAACAAACAAAACAATAAAACAAAAAGAATTATGAAAACAATTGAAACGATCAAGAATGGTAAGAACTTCACAGCAGTAAACGTTGGTAAACTCAGCGACATCAAGGACTATGTGCTCCCATTCGGAGAGATAGAGATTCCGGGTAAGGTATTCGTTGGTCAGGCATTACAGACGACAGGTAGCGAACTTTCATTCCAGACTCTTGTACCTGGTCAAGATAGTGGTTTCCTTCATACACACAAGACACACGAGGAACTTTACTTTATCCTCAAAGGTGAAGGTGAGTATCAGGTTGATGGCGAGGTCTTCCCTGTGACTGAAGGTAGTATTATTCGCGTTGCTCCAGAAGGTAAGCGTGCGCTGAAGAATACTGGTAATGACGAGATGTTAATGCTCTGCATCCAGTATAAGGCTAACAGCTTTGCTGAGAATGATGCACCTGCTGGCGATGGTGTGATACTGAATGAAGAACTAAAATGGTAATTGACCCACTATTCCCTACGTGTCCGATACGTAATATCCTCTCACGGATATGCGTGGCGGACACGCTTTGCCTTATCCAAACACTCGGTAAGAAAGGCAGAGCAACTTACGAAGAGTTAAGGTATGACCTGCCCGACTCTCCCCTATCCGCCTCGATAAATATATTAAAAGAAGATCGGATTATTGTTGAAAGCGACAAACAATACGTCCTTTCAAACATTGGGAAAGAACTATTTCCACTCATCTCAACGCTCATCGCTTGGTGTGAGAGGAATGTTTCCCCATCTCTAAGGCAATAGTTCAAATAAGGTGTAACATTGTATTTAGTGACATTTCAGGCTTCTACAAAACGAAAAGGAGTGAAAGAAAATATCGTTTCTTCCACTCCTTTTTCTTATATAAATATAGTCTATTAGCTAAAAGACCTACCCTTTGAAAATACAGGACAACAAAAGCACTATAGCTATGTGCTTAATATACTTCCTATCATTTGTCAACTAACACTATGTTATAGCCCCCTTGTCTAATAAGAAATCATAGATATCTATAAATAAAATACCATCTTCATCCTGATAACGAGGACTATGATCACCAATTATAACCACTTTCTGAAACGAATCATCTATTCTTCTAAGTGATTGTAATTCTTGGTCACGTTTCGTATCATCAGGAATGCTGAAGGCAGACTGGATATAAGCTCTCTTATAACCTTGGTTACAAACAAAGTCTACTTCAAGTATCTTTCTAATCTTCTTCCCATCTTCGTCCTTAGTATTCCAAATGACCTCACCTACATCAACAGCCATTCCACGAGTACGTAATTCGTTGTAAATAGCATTTTCCATCAAGTGAGTTTTTTCTACTTGTCTGAAATTAAGAAGCGCATTTCTCAGTCCTAAGTCTTCAAAATAAAACTTAGAAGGCGTATCTATATAACGTCTACCCTTAATATCATAACGTAGAGCGCGTTCAATAATAAATGCATCTTGTAAGTAATCAATATAAACTTTAATGGTATCTTGACTAATCGCACTTTTCTTTACTGTTCGGAAAGTATCAGCAAGCTTTCTTGGATTAGTCAAGCCACCCACTGTAGAAGCTAACGTGCTTATGAGTTCTTCAAGATCACTATCTAATTTTATATCATAACGTTCCTTGATATCCTTTAAATAAGTATGCTTAAACAAGCTTTTTAAATAGTCGACTTTCTCTTGAGTGGAAGTCATTGTGACTACTTGTGGTAATCCACCATAAGTCATATACTCTACCCAAAGATTCTCAATAGGCTCATTCGGCTTTGCATTACGTATTTCAAGAAAAGAAAGAGGATGTACTTTAATCTCTAATCCACGACCGCGAAACTCAGTTACTATATCCTTAGATAAGAAACGAGCATTAGAACCTGTGACATATAGATCAGCATTCTTTACCTGTAAGTACGAATTAAGTACGTCCTCAAAATCACTAACAAGTTGCACTTCATCAAGTAAAACATAATGCATCTGATCATCCTTCAATCTACTATCAATGTATTCAAGTAACTTATCAGGGTTTCTTAACACTTTGTTTCTGCGGTCTTCAAGATTTACCATAACAATGTGTTCATCACTCACACCTTCAGCTTTTAGAGCCTCAGAGAATAACCTGAAGAGAAGATATGATTTACCACATCTCCTCATACCAGTAATGACCTTAATCATTCCATTATATCTCAAATCCATCAATCGTTTGAGCAATGCATCACGTCTTATCTCCATTCTATTCTATATTTTTGCACCTATCCGCATTTTTATCGACTACAAATGTAATCAATTATTGAGATAAAAGCAAATCTATTTTAAGATAATTCTAACGTATGAAAGGTAGAATCTGCTTTGTGTTACATACATAAATAAAAGACTTCATGCACTATATAGCTGAAATAGAACGACGAGTGGATGCAAATATGATTCGAACGGATTATAGACAGTTAGTAAGAACGCAAAAAAGATAGGGAACGACAAATTGTGATTCCCTATCTTTTTATTTATCAAATGACTATAATAAGCCCTTTACTTCTCCAACACTTTGAACTCAGCACCTGTTGCGAAGTCCTGACCAGACTGTTCGCTGAGGGCTGTCAGACGGACGAAGCGAGCCTTGACTGGTGTGGTGAGGAGGATAGTCTTTTCCTTTCTATTGTTCTCAAACTCACCTTCAGCGACAGCCTTACCCCATGTCTTGCCGTCGTTGCTTACCTGAATGCTGTACTTCTTGATGTTACCATTGTTACTGTCCTGACGTGGGAGGTAGGTGAAACCCTTGATAGTCTTCATGCCACCACAGTCGAAGTCAACCCAGTGTGGGTAGTTAGCCACAGTAACAGAGTACATTGTGTGCCAGTAGCTGCTTGGATTTCCATCAGTAAGGTGACTTGCATCACCCTCACCACTCTCCTGACTTGAAGCGAAGACCACTGACAATGGGATGCTCTCAATACGTGAGAAGGTCTGAGAAGCTACGAGCCAATCATTCTCCTTTGTCCAAGCTGAAATCGTACCACCATTGCGCAAGCTAACAGGACCAGTGTACTTCACTGTCTTCTTGCTGTCGTTAACACGATAGTAGATATCGCCCTTCGCACCATTTGCATTGATCGTCACATTGCCCTCACCGTCACGTACGATGGTAAGTGGTGTGGCACCATTAAGCCTTACATTCGCATTGCTAACGAGGTCGTTGGTCTTAACAGAGTTCATCGGACGAATCATATAACCGAAGGTGTGTGGCGTTGCCATAACACGGTCGCGCAGCAGCGGACCACCCTGTCCACAGCTGTTACCACCAAGACCAGTGATTGCCATGTCAAGATGCAAATAAGTATATTCGCTCTGAGGTAATTCGTGTGGATGGTTAGCCATTGCAATGGTATTATCCGACCAAGGAAGTGCAGAGAAACTCATCTTATCCTTAGCCACGAAGATAGCACCATAGAGGGCATCGTTACCAGTATTACCAGTGAGTGAGAGCCAACGAGTATCCTGATGGTTACCAGTATCCTGTGGCTTAGGGAAGGCAACGAATTCATCCTCAACATTCTGCTGCTCATAGAGACCAATCATCTGACCCGTCTTACGGTCTGGATAGTTGTCAACTGTACCACGACCATAGTAATTCAACAAGCTGAGTGCCTTTGGAACACGTACTGTATAACCCAACTTTGCGAGTGTCAAATTAGGCTTATTACTTGTTATTGCGCTCTCGCTCTCAATGCTACCGTCAGGGAAGATAGTATAAACCACTTGTGTATTAAAGCGGAAATCATCCTTACCGAATGGCTTTTCCTTGTATTCGATGAGCTTCTTCCAGTTGGCATTGCCACCCTCAAGGCGATAACCATAAGGTGCCTGTGACTCAACATTGAACACAACAGAAACAGAACCGTCAGCATTTGCGTGGGTTGTATAGTTAGTACACTTGTGCTGGAGGTTGTTCAATCCGTTTGCATACCACGCTTCGTAAGCCCAGTTGTCATTGTTAACCCATGCACGGAAAGCGTTCAACTCTGGTCCACAACCATCTGCAATGATAGTCTTACCATCGTACTGAAGGTTATAAATCGTACCCTTTGCGAGGTCGAATGTCGTTGTGAAGGTCTTGCCAGAGAAGACTATCTTATTGTCCTTTACGGCAGACATATTCACCTTACCTGCTGCAGCGATAGCTGGACGAACCGCTGCTACCTGTACAGGCAACTGCTCTTCAGCCTGAACATATCCTGCCTTTGCCCATGGCATGTCATGCTTGAGGCGATAGGTAATGTGGAGGAGGTACTCCTTATTTGGGTCAAGACCCTCGTTGAGTCCTGCGATTGTAATGCTCTTATGACTTCTTGCTGGTACACTACCAAGCTCAAGGTCGCCCTTCTTAACGGTTACACCATCAGCTGTCAGGCTATAAGACATTGCATAACCACTGAGATCATCAGAGTAGTAGTTCTTATTGAATACATCCAAAGTAGCTGTCTTAGCGTCCTTCCAGCTTGTTCCAATATACTGATACACCTTCTTTACCTCATAATACTGTGGCTTTGGTGTCTCATCACCGAAGATAATACCATTCATAACAAACTGTCCATCGTTAGGCGTATCACCGAAGTCACCACCGTAAGCAAGGTAACGCTTGCCGTCCTTTGTGTAGTTGTACATACTCTGGTCAATCCAGTCCCAGATAGCACCACCCATAAAGAAGTTCGTAGACTCCATTGCCTCCCAATAGTCAACGAGGTTACCTACAGCGTTACCCATCGAATGGGCATACTCTGAGATATGGAAAGGATACTTGATACCCATCTTACCCTTCACCGCATCACGGGTCCAAGCAATACTTGGATACTGGTTAGAACCCATATCCACGATGTCGTTGTTGCGCTCATACTGTACTGGTCTTGAAGCATCATAAGCCTTCAGAGAGTCGTAGGCTACAACGAAGTTATGACCAGGTCCTGCCTCATTACCCAAACTCCAGATAACGATTGAAGGCTGATTAACAAGCTGGTGAGTCATTGCCATTACACGATCAACGTGTGCTGCTTGGAACTCTGGTACGTGTGAAAGCGATGCCTTGCCATAGAAGTACTCATGACTCTCAATGTTTGCCTCGCTCTCCAAGTAGATACCATATTTGTTGCAGAGATAATAGAAGTAAGGGTCGTTAGGATAATGAGAGGTACGTATGTGGTTGATATTCGCACGCTTCATCAGCATAATCTCATGTTCCATCTGCTCACGAGAGATAACCTTACCTGTCAATGGGTTGGTATCGTGGCGGTTCACACCCTTGAGTTTCACTGGCTTACCATTGATATAGTAATATCTTCCAGCCAAACCGAGCTCGTCCTGACTTGCTGGTGTATCCTTAATCTCAACCGTACGGAAACCAGTTTGGAAACTTATCGTTTCAACAACTTTCTTACCTTGCATCAACTCACCAACAAGAACATAGACATTAGGCTCTTCTGCTGTCCATGCTGCCGCATTGTTCACGGTAAGAGTCTGACGAACGTCAGTCTGTCCGTTGCTGCTACAAGTGGTCTTTGCCTTCGCATCTTCGAAAGTTGCCACCAACTCGTTGTCATCCGCAAAGAGTCTGTTCTTATAGATGCTCCAACGAAGGTGGAGATCTTTCGCATTCTTTGTAGTAAGGTTCTGCAATGTTGTATTGAGTTCAACAGTACCCTTGCCGTCTGTATAGGAAGGGATAGCCTTCACGTCAGCAATATGTACCTTCGGAGTAGCTGTTACGCTGACATTACGGAAGATACCTGGCAAGCGGAACATATCCTGCGCCTCGAGGAAACTACCGTCTGACGAACGATAAACCTCTACTGCTACCTCGTTCTTTCCCTTAGTGATATAAGGGGTAATATCGAATTGTGCCGTATTGCGTGAGTTCTTTGAGAAGCCTACGTAACGACCGTTAATCCACAAATAGAAGAATGAGTCTACACCATCAAAGTTGAGATAGACTTCCTTACCGTCCCAAGTAGTTGGAATGTCAAAGCTTCTTCTAAACGAACCTACCTCATTACGATATTCGTAAGTGGTGTAGTTCTTTGGCGGTTCACGCATAACGCCCTTCTTCCAGTCGCCCGGTTCGATGTTATATTTGAAGATAACCCACTGATTCACATAGATTGGCACACCATACTTCAGTGTTCCATCTTTCTGAATACCTGCCATATTCCAACTTACTGGCACCTGCAGATGGTCCCACTTGCTGTCATCATACCCCTTTTCGAAGAAGTCTTTTGGACGTTCATCGGGGTTCTTTGAGAAGTGGAAACTCCATTCTCCGTTGAGAGAAAGGTAATCCTTAGCAAACTCTGGTAATACTTTTCTTGCCTCGTCAACCGAAGAGAAAGAAGAGAATAGCGCACGAGCTGGCAGTTTGTTATAACCCAGTGCACCGGGTGACTGCCATTCATTGCCAGTTGGTGCTGTAGCCTGACCGAAGAGATAGCCTCCAGTAGGATAGTCATCAGCCTGTATAGGTGCAGCTGTTAATGACGATAATAATAAACCGATTAAAAATTGTTTATGCATAATAGTTAGGTGTTATATTCTGTCTTATCTGTCTCTGACTGCCTCTTTCAAGGTTTCTCCAAAGACGCTATGAGGTTGTTACTCAGCATGCAGACCTCACTTCTTTTATCAATGTAGGCAAAGTTAATAAAAAAAAACAAATAAGCAATAGGAAAGGGAGGATATTACGTAAATAATACACTCTTGGGGGAAGTAGACAAGGGAACGGGTAGACGAGTAAACGAGTTGATTGTAAAGAAAGACAGAGTAACGAGGGAAGTAGACAAGGGAACGAGTGGACAAGTGAACGAGTTGATTGTGAAGAAAGACAGAGTAACAAGGGGACAAGTGGACAAGGGAACGAGTGGACAGGTGAACAAGTTAATTGTGGAGGAAGACAAAGTAACAAGGGAACAGGTGGACAAGTTAGACGAGTAGATAAGAGAAAAAGTTGATTGTGAAGGAAGACAAAGTAACAGGGGAACAGGGGTAAGTACTTATAATATATGGGGAGAGAAGGGCTTGAAAAAAGCAAGAGACTAATACACTTCTTACAAGAAGAGTTTAGTTTTTATTTGCTGTCACTTTTAACACTTCAAGTAATCACACTGTAAACTAATAAGTTAGACGAGTTTTTCGAGTGATAGGAGTGACAGCAAAGTTTGTTTTATAGAAATGTATTAAGAAAACAAAGCGACATGAGGGGGTGGCACGCTAAATGAGTGAACGAGCCGACAAGTTAACAGGTTACTTGTGGAGAGTACAAGACAACATGAGAACTCGGTTTCCGTTATGCCGCCAAATCTATAACAAGTCACAAGGGGCAACGACTTTCTGATTTGGGTCCATGCCACGTCTTTTCATTAGTTTACCAAGTCCGAAGATATGATAAGACTTGATAGGCTTGGGCGTAGCAAGTTGAATACCAAACTGATCCTTATAGATGTCATATATAAGTTCAGAACAATAATACTTGTCATTATTAAACTTAAAGGCTAAATCATAACGCTTACCAAGGTATTTAGCGTACTTAATTTTGACAGGTTTGTTCAGTACTCGTCTTCTCTTATACCTTCCCATCTTACCCCTATCAATCCATGCATTTAGTGGAGTGAGCTTGACAACATTAGAAGCTTCAAGCACATAGAGTTTGCCTTCCTTCTCTACAATCACACCACAATGTGACCACGGAGAATTAGTTGCTAATTGAATAAAAGGCGACTGACGACTTTGCGATACTTGAAAGATTAAGTCTCCCTCCTTAAAATCATTCGTCACTCTTGGAGTTCGCTGCGCATATAATGCAATAGCAACCAATAGCAACATGATTATTGTCTTAAACTTTTTCATTATTATTCTGTTATTCTTTGACTTACAAGGACTCTAAAAATACATTTTCCATTATTTAGGAGTAGCCGTAAAGCGATTGCAAAGGTAATGATTCTAAAGCAGAATGTTAAGTGGAACAGACTTTTTTCTTATAAGCTACTCTCTGTCTGATGTTTCCAAAAGCGGGAAGTGATATCCTCAAAGCTTCCATCTGTGCAGCGGCGGTACATTCGTTGGTTAGTACGTGGGGAATCGAGTCCACCAAGATGGCGGAGGTAGGGTCCCACTTTGATATAGTCGAAATGCTGTTGATCAATGAGCGGAGAGATTGCTGTGCGCCCAGTGTACCAACCAACCTTCAAACTGTGGTGACGTTCTTGGACATATTTCGCAAGCAGGTCGACTGCCGCTGGGTCGCCATCGCCCCCCATAAACCCCACACAGGTAATGGTATCTTTCGCACCATGAATCAGTGCAGACAGCGCTTCAGCCGTCAATTCATCTCCCCTGTTTGCCCACAAGAACTGACTATGGCAGCCCGGACAACGACACGGACATCCCGAAATATTAATGGCAAGTGTCACCTCATCGGGAAACTCCTGAAAGACAATATCTGTATTGATATAACGAAGCATTACTATCTGATTCTTTTTGCTAAACACGCTTATGTTCAAGCGATTACCTTCATCCACACAACACCGTGTTACCTCCTTTTATGTGAACGATTTTCTACCCTACAAAGATATAAAGAAAGTATTAAACAAAGCAGACTTTATCTGGAATTATTGATAAAATTTGTAAGAGACAACAGCTTTACTAATCTTTTATAAATCACACTTAATAAGAATCATACTTTTTTATAAAGTTTGGTTTACAAAATTGGACCTTTTCTATAAAACAAACTTTATAACCTCTGACTTTCTAAGCTTTTTCATCATGAATCATTATCTCTCATAACCTATACTTATGCTAAGGTTTATTTATAGGTTTTCAGGATTTTGGAGTGATAAGGTTTGACACTTAAAGTTAGGTTTCTAACGAAATGTCACACGGAGAAAAGGAGAGAACGGAGGATTATTAAAAAGCGATAGAAGCCACAGAGGCACCGTCGGTGCATAGAGCGACGGAGCTTGTTTGCAAATTCTATTAGCAATTTATCAACAAAGCGTTTATCCCTAAATATTTATCAAGGAGCTGTACGCTACACCTCCGTCGCTCTTTGTGCCGATGGCACCTCTGTGATATTGCGTTACCTCCGTCCCCTCCGTAACTCTGTGTGCCTATTATATAAGACGTTTAGTTTAGCACTCCACATTTCGGAAGAACCAAACAATTATCTATTTTGTAATAAAAAACTCAACATATGAAAATCAACACATGCTCTTTTAGGTTCGTAAAGACGCCCTTTTAGCTTGCAAAAGGTGCCCTTTAAGACCCTTACTAACGCCCTTTTGAAGTCCTATTA
>NZ_JACD01000067.1:0-8898 GCF_000517825.1 Prevotella sp. ICM33 | reverse complement strand
ATTTTAGCCCTTAACTTTTATATGTGGAAAAGGTTTACCGGACAGCAATAAAAAAATAATTATCAGCTGTACATGTGGTTCGAAGACTAAAACTTTTCTATTATCTTTGCTATTTCTTTATCAATCTTTTCTATTTTAGGACAAAAAAAAGTTCGCTTATACATTTTTCTAAATATAAGCACATCTGTTATATTATTTTTTATCCAAAGTTCAAAGACGACCAGAAGGTCTAATGATAGTTTTTTTCCTGTATAATCTGTGATTAGAACATCATAATCACCTATTCGTTTATACACTTGATTCCCATTTGGATATAGAGTATATCCATTATTATTAAAAAACTTGATATTTCTCTTTATAAAATATGAATATTCCATAATAACGATTATTTTGTAGAAGGAACATATAATAGTCCTGGTATAATAAAAATAATAGCAGGGTCAGCCCCATGTTTTATCGCATTGTCTATATTCTTAGTACCATTTTCCCAAGTTGGTCGAACAACTGGATCAAAGCCTAATCCCCATAGGGTACCATAATAGGGGATATATGAAAGCTTTTTTATAATTCCTTCTGTTAGATAGTATAATTGATCTTGGATAGTACTATAAGTGATACCCTTATAAAGACTTCCTCCAATATCTAATGTTGTAAGCACAGCATCATAGTGGCGTACACCATAATCATACCAATCCAATCCGTGCATACGATCAAGTTCCTTGCCGTTGTACTTGTAAGGCTGTGCGCCTCCGCCTGTACTCTCACCCATCAGTCCACCAAAGGCATAGTAATGCTTCACTTGCTCCACTTGTCCATGCCCATCTATCACAACACGGCTGTTTCCAAGGTGGTCTTTCAAGTAGTAATGGTATGTTGGAGTGGAATTCGCAAGTGTGATGTATCCCATGTCGGTAAGAATCTTGCTTAATTGTCCATTCTCATAAATCATATTTCCACAGTAATCGGTTTTCAACGTTAAAGCTACATTAGTAGATTGAGGCGGAACGATGCTGCCCATAGGTACAAAGAGGTTAGTCTTCGAGGTTCTATAGGTGACAGAGAGTTTACGTACTGCCTGTCTAAAAGGTTATTGTTCTATTTGTTTGTATTTTAAATTATCTGTTTCTGCAAATATAAAAAACTAATTTTATAAATCAAAGTTTGAAGCTTACTTTTTTATTGTAGTTTTCTAATGACAAGCGGCATACAACCCCAACTAAATATTGTAAGGTAGCTTCGATTATTACTGCTGATGTCTATCATTGGGGGGGATTATAGCACGCAGATAATAAGACAAAAGAGGAATACCCTTGCGGATATTCCTCTTGTTGTTTCAAGTGATTCGCATGGGGCTCGAACCCATGACCCCAACATTAAAAGTGTTGTGCTCTACCAGCTGAGCTAGCGAATCTCCCTATGCTTTTATAAAGCGAGTGCAAAGGTAACAAGAATTTCTGATAATTCCAAATTATTTATAACTTTTCTTGTGCCTTTTTATTAATACATGGCTATTTGATGAAATCTTTTAGTGTGAGACATGATGATTTCCAGCAGGATAAGAGTTAACCCCAAATCGGTTATGTATAATTCTTATTACTATGGTGTTGTTTCTTAATATCTTTTATTTTCTTATTGGCATCTTGTGCGGTTTTTGTAACTTGACGTAGCCCGCTACGCCTGCGTTACAACGACAGGCAATCTGCTCGATAAGAAAACAAAATATGTTTAGGCTCTAATGACCGATTTGGGTTAAACTAACATAGCATGCGATACAATCTTAGTTAGAGTAGTTTATTTTCTGTTTATTTTATATTTGTAAAATATTTTGAGTTATCTCGTTATTAAAATATGCTCTTTTAGCATTCAATTAACGCCCAATAGGCTTTCAAAAGATGCCCTTTTGAGGTCTTACTAACGCCCTTTAAGAAGCCTATTAAGCATCTTTTGAAATGCCTTAGCTTAAGTGGTTGATTCCCTGTTGGTTAGAAAGATAATATTTACGTGTGTTTTTTGTCTTTATTTTAATAGGTTCATTTAGATTTATGTAAAGTCTTTTCAATGTGGTATGTATAGTTGAAGTATTTCATGATGAGATTTTCAATGTAGGCAGATGAGAGATATAAATGAGTTTATGAATGATAATTACACCATTAATTAGATCATAAAATAGTAATATATTGAGCTATACATGATGAAAATGTTAATACAAAAGTAATTCTGTGATTAACTCAAAAAGTTGCTTTTATAGTTGCTTTGTAAAAGATAAAATACTATATTTGCGACGTAAGATTGATTATTTAATCTGTTACTAAACAATCTAATGTGGTATTATCCACTAATCTATTACTAATATCTAAACTATGTAGCCGATGAATGTATTAGACTATGTAAAAGCGTTCAATGAGTTTTTGTGGAATAGTTTTCTCATGTACGCATTGTTAGGAGTAGGCATTTTCTATACTGTCTACCTTGGTTTCCCACAGATTCGCCATCTAAATTTGGCGTTTAAGTATGCTTTCGGTCCAATATTCAAGAAGCGAAAGCCTGGTGAAACAAAAGTTAATTCATTCCAGGCATTAGCCACAGCTGTAGCTGCTCAAGTTGGTACTGGTAATATTGGTGGTGTGGCAACAGCTATTGCAAGTGGTGGTATGGGAGCTATCTTCTGGATGTGGGTATCTGCATTGTTAGGAATGAGCACCATTTTCTCTGAGGCAGTACTTGCCCAGAAGTATAAGAAAGAGTATCATGGCGAGACGGTGGGAGGCTCAGCCTATTATCTTTATTATGGACTTGGTAGTAAGTGGCTTGCTGTTTGTTTTTCTGTTGCTATTGTTCTTGCGTTGGGATTCGTTGGAAATATGGTACAAGCAAACTCTATCTCAATAGCTTTGAATAATGCTTTCCATATACCTTCTTATATTATAGGTATTGTTTTAGCAGCTGTTGTGGGTGTAGTAATTATTGGAGGACAACGCCGAATCACCGCTATTGCCGAACTTTTAGTCCCTTTCATGGCGGTTGTGTATATCTTGGGTTCGCTTGTTATCATTTATATGTTTGCTGATCAGTTGCCTCATGTTATCCGTACAATCTTCCAGGATGCTTTCTCTATGAAGTCAGCAGCAGGTGGAGCCGCTGGTACGGTGATGAAATATGCCATTCGCTATGGTGTTGCTCGTGGTCTGTTTTCGAATGAGGCTGGTATGGGTTCAACACCTCATGCTCACGCTTTGGCTGATGTTAAAGACCCTTCTGAGCAGGGATTTGTAGCTATGGCAGGTGTTTTTGTTGATACCGTTCTTATCTGTACATCAACAGCTTTTGTCATTATGCTGACAGGTTCTTTCCAAAATCTAAGCTTAAAATCGGTTGCTATTACGCAAGAAGGTTTTGAGATAGCTTTTGGAAATGGTGGAATTATCTTTCTTGCCATCAGTCTAATCTTCTTTGCTTTCACAACAATTATTGGGTGGTATATGTTTGCTGAGATGAATATCAAGTTTATGTTTGGTAAGAAGGGTATTCTTTCTTATCGTGCACTTGTTGTTCTCTTTGTCTTTCTTGGCTGTCTTTTTGCAGCAGATATGGTATGGGAATTGGCAGATACCTTCAATGGTCTGATGGTAATTCCTAACCTTATTGGTATTATTTTCCTTGCACCTCAGGTAAAGAAAATATACAAGAACTTCTTGGCAAACAGAAAAGAAAATAATTCTTAAGCCATTTGTCAACTTCTATTGTTATTTTCTTTTGATGTTTCTTCTTATTATGTTGAAACCAATCAATTAAAGAATAAATAGCTATTTTGAGCGGTGAGCTACATGTTGGTATGTGCTCACCGTTCTTATGAATCAGGTAAGTAGTTATATAGAGAAGTTTGGAGTAAAAGATAATAGACGTACGAACTTTACTGATAAAGAGAAGCAGACTTTATAGAATACGATAATACAATGATTAATAATAATGATTATGTTTCGATAAAGAGTCATTCCGCATATAGCGTGTTGATGGTCCGCACGTGTTGTGTTGTTGGTAAACACCAATGGTGCTGCCTGCTAAACATCTCACAAAATGTCACCAAAGTAGATTCAACTTATTGTTATAAACAAGTTGTACTACAAAGAACTTACTTAGTCTGTTGGGTCAGTAGCTTATTTCGTAAAGTTGATAAGATACCACTTCAAGGAGATACTATTCTCTCTTTTATCCTATAAGAGTAGAATGATGCAGTTGAAATAAAATCAATGAATAACTTATGTCTACTTAAACTAACCACTCTTATTTTCTTTTTTCACCCTCTACGATTGGTTTCTGTGCATTCATTTTATGTAATTTATATGTGAGATGTCTGTAAAGGCGAGCAACGAGTTGAGGGTGAGAAGAAGCAAGATTATTCTTCTCAGACAGGTCGCTGGATAGATTGTATAGTTCTTTTTGACCAGTGAGATACGAATAAATCAATTTCCATTGCCCTTCACGAATGGCACAATTAAGACTGATTCCCAATCCCTCTCCATCCCAAATGTTAGGATAGTTCCATATCAGTTGTCGCTTCTTATTACCTTGTTGTTTACCACGAAGAATAGGTGTAATGTCTTGTCCGTCTATTTTTTGTGGTACATGATAGTTCTTAATTCCAGCCATGGAGAGTAAGGTGGGGTAGAGGTCTTCTATGATGATAGGTGTATGTGAGCGAGTATTTGGTTTTACAATATTATTCCATTTTACAATAAAGGGAACTCTTATACCTCCTTCATACAGAGAACCTTTACCACTCTTGAGTGGTGCATTCTGCGTGTAAAGTTCTCCATCCCGCCAATAGGATGATGAGGCGAGTCCTCCATTATCGCTCATAAAGATGATGATAGTCTCTCGCTTAAGTCCTGCCTTTGCTATCCAATCCATGAGATCTCCCAAACTTTTATCCATTCCTGCAATCAATGAAGCGTAAGCAGCTTCCTTTTCCGAAAGACCACGTGCACGATACGTAGGGTAAAAACGCATATCTCGATCGATTGGTACGTGCACAGCGTAATGAGACATATAGAGATAGAAAGGTTGGTCGTATTTCTTAGCCTTCTCTAATGATGCTATTGCCTCTTGTGTAAGGGCTTCTGTGGCAAAGATACCAGTACCCCAATAACGTTCCAAGCCTGGGATAGCGAATGGAGATGTGGGCTTGCCCTCTTTTGTAAAACCATAGTTACGTTCGCTTAAATAGGTGGCTAATCCACCAGCTGCCGTACCTGTAATGTTTACGTCAAAGCCAAAATGGCACGGATTCTCACCCGGAGTGTCAATAGCTCCCCAGTGTGCTTTTCCGCAATGTATGGTATGATAGCCTGCATTTTTTAGGAGTTGTACAAAGGATATAGCCTTTGTAGTATGTGCGACATTACCGCTTTGCGCAATACCATTATAATTCCAATCAGGTAATGTTACGCCATCTCGTTTCCCATCTGTCATCTTATCGCGATGTAAAGTCCAATTCGTTACCCGATGGCGAGCCATATTCATACCTGTCATCAGACTACATCTGGAGGGCGAACTGATAGGAGTTGCATAAGCATCTGTAAACATCATTCCCTCGGAAGCAAGTCTTTCCATATTAGGTGTATCGTATTTCCGATTATTGCCAGTAATCGAATCGGCAAAGGGAAGGGATGTGTCCTGCCATCCCATGTCGTCTACCATGAACAAGATAATATTGGGTTGTGTATTTACTTGTTGTGCTTTGGCTGGGAAGGAAATGCTGAGAGCAGCTATTGAAGTTGTAACTAATAGGGTAGAAGAGTGCTTTGAATTATATAAGGTATAGTTGTTCATTGTTGTATCAATCATTGATAGGGGTTTTTAGATAGAGTACAAAGTTAAAAAGAAAGTTGCTAATCACCACATAAATATGATGAAGTTCTTAAATTCTTTTGCTATAAAGTTGTTGAGAGTATCCTATAGTAGATGCATGATATGGTTAAACTACCAAATATATAGGGATACATCAAGGGTCATAAAGGGAGAAAAGTTTATTTGTGTAATATAGTAAATAGGATTCTGTCTGGAATGGTCTTAATAAAAAAAAGTCAGACTGCGGACAGTCTGACTTAATTGTATCATTTTTCTAAACAAAGAACGATGGTTATAAACATCTTTATTTCTTTACTGCCCATTGGAATGTACTACATGGTAATCCTACCTCATTCACAAGGTTGGCACGTGTAAAAGGTTGCCATCCATAACGAACATAGAGTGGGCGTGTCACTGAAGACGACCTAACAAGAATTGTGTTAGATGATGTTATTTGTGCTTCTGCTGGATAATAGATGCCATCTGCACCTGCTACCTCAAAGCCAATAAGGCGGCCACCCTTAGCAGATAGTGACTTTGCGTGAATAAACTGCAATTCAAGTCCATTGTCTTTTGCTGATACAGAATGACAGATAGGACCATCAGATTCTATGTTGTAGTCATAACTATGGTGTAAAGCTTGTAAGCTAAGTCGCTCACCGACAGGCTTTTTGTTCGTGTAATGTACATCTAAGGAATCACCCACATCTGTTGTAACAGCCATCCAGGTATTACGTAGTCTTGATGCCATACGACGCTGAGAATCACGGAAACGTGGCCATGAAGGACGATTCAGGCTGGAGAGCTGTACGAAATAAAATGGTAGCTCTGGGTCATGGAAGAAGTTACGCCAACTCTTCTGTAACATCGGGAAGAGACGTTCGTGTAGTTCCATGTTATGTGCATTGGACTCACCTTGGTACCAAACAATTCCCTTGATACTATATCCTTTTAGTGGAAGCATACCAGTTTCGAACATATAGGCTGGTGCATAAGGATGACGTTGCAGTGGGTTCTTACTTACGCTGATGTTTTGCAATGCTCGCTCACGTGCCCATTTCATACCGAAATCTCCATGATACCAATCACGAAGAATAGCTGGCATACGTTGTTCTAACGTATGGCGGTCAATCCATGACTCTGTAGTGGTACCACCAACAGCATTACAGATGATACCTACTGGGACCTGCAAACTGTCTGCTAACTTCTTTCCAAAGTGATAAGCTACAGCTGAGAAGCCACCCAAAGATTCTCGAGAGCAGTTACGCCATGGTCCAATATGGAGGTACTGATGACGATTTACAGAGTCGCAAGCATTAGCAGACCATGCTACGGCAGTCGTTGGGTAGATAGCTGACATATTAAAAAGATGTAAGTGTGTCTGACTGTCAGCCTCATTCAAGTCTTGTGTCCTGCTCTGTACAGCATTTACAGGTAACTCCATGTTTGATTGCCCTGAGCAAAGCCACACTTCACCAACGTATATGTCTTTAATAGTAAGCTTTTCTTTCTTCGTACTTATTTGGGCTTTATAAGGTCCGCCAGCTTTCTCAGCAGGGAAGGTAATCTTCCATTTTCCGGCATCATTTGTTATAGCTGAAAGCATATGCCCATTGAAGTTGACCTTAACAGTTTCACCTGCATTTGCTTTTCCACGGAAAACAATAGGTTTGTTGCGCTGAATAACCATACCATCGGTATACAATGGAGACAGGGCAAGCCCACCATAGTTGCCTGTCAAGGCTCCATAGATCGTCTCTGCAATAATCTTTGCGCCCTCAGCATTCGGGTGAATAGCATCGGCAAGAAGATCGGGACGACTATATAGAGGTGTATTTAAGTCAATGAGTGGAACTCGTGTCGCTGTCGCCACTTGTCGTATATGTTTCTGAATCTGCGCATGCCAGTCGCGTGTACCACTCTCAAAACGTGGATGACGCTCAAAGATGGGGGTCATAAGACAAATCCAAATCTTTGCTTTAGGATTCGCCTGACGGAAACTATCAATCAGACGGATGTAATCAGCATTAAATTCTTCACTGTATTCAGGCCAGTTTCGTGGGTCGGTATCATTGAGTCCAAGATGGATAATGATAAGGTCTGCCTTGAAGTTCAAAGCGTCTTGGTACTCTTGTTGGTCGACATAGGGACGATGTCCATGTTGTAGTAGTGTAGTTCCAGAGTGTCCGAAGTTTCTGACTTCATATTTATCTCCTAACATCTTCTGTAGTTGTGCTGGATAACAATTCTTTTCTCTATCGATAATTGTCATTCCCCATGTCACACTATTTCCTACACATGCTACCTTGATTTTGCCGCCAGCAACAGCAGTCAAAACCATAAGGAGCATTCCAAACAACACGATTGTTCTTTTCTTCATAATCATTTATAAATGTAGTAATGGAAGGTTTTGCTTTTACTTAATATTTAACTTATACATAAATTCTTTGCAAAGTTAATTATAATCTATGAATAAAAGAGACACTATGGATAACAAAAGCATTTTAATGGATAAATTATTATACAAAAGGATCGGTGGTGTGATGAAAAAGTATAGACGCACAACTATTCATATAGCATTACAAAAGGCTATTAATATACAAATGGAATAACTTAAATTTCTGAACTTTTAAATAACAAAAACCTTATGAAACAAGAGGTTTGAGACTTATTTCGTTAAAAATAGATTTTGCATAAACATGTGTTCGCACACATCATTATAATGAAAAAATAATCTACTAAAAGTTTGCATGTGACGCGAAAATAATATATCTTTGTGACTGTTATCCTGAAAACAATCTTTTACCTTTAAAAGACTAATACCTATTGAGTAAAGAAAGCGATCACCTATGAAGGTCATCGCTTTTTCTTTTTAACCCAAATAGTTCATTAGAGCCTAAACATATTGTGTTTTATTATCGAGCATCTTGTTTGTTTTTGGCGCAGACGTAGCGGGCTACGTCAAGTTATAAAGACAATTTCTACTGAGCCGTTTTGGGCTCAGTAGAAAAAAGGTGGGGAAATTTTCTTAATTAATATATTTTTCTTTCC
>NZ_JACD01000066.1:0-3463 GCF_000517825.1 Prevotella sp. ICM33 | reverse complement strand
TGGGAAGAGGTGGGACCCCGCCGCAATAACCACCTGATATTTCTCTCGGTTGACTAGTTCACAGTTGACAAGTTGACTAGTTATTTGTCTTTATCCTTGTCTTCTTTCTGTTATCTTATCAGTAGATCCATTGTTAAACATTGTCCATAGAACTAATAACTTGTTTACTCGTTATCTTGTCAACTCGTCTACTGACTTGTCAGCCGTATAAGGTGACATATTTCCACAAGCAAAACATATAGAACTTTTCTTCTTCCCGTAGAAGAATACACAGCTCAAAGTCTGAGTCACTGGTCCCCGCACTCAAAACTCTGGAGGCGGGAGACCCGAAGAAAGTTTCGGGCAATTAGTAGTGCTCGGCTTTGACGTCACCGTCTTTACACCTACACCCTATCAACGTCATCGTCTATGACGACCCTTATGAGGAGTTCTCATCTTGCGGCTGGCTTCGCACTTAGATGCTTTCAGCGCTTATCCAATCCAGACTCAGATACCCAGCGGTGCACCTGGCGGCACAACTGGTAAACCGGAGGTCTGTCCAACACGGTCCTCTCGTACTAGTGTCAGCACCACGCAAAACTCCAACGCCCACGATAGATAGAGACCGAACTGTCTCACGACGTTCTGAACCCAGCTCGCGTGCCACTTTAATGGGCGAACAGCCCAACCCTTGGGACCTTCTCCAGCCCCAGGATGTGACGAGCCGACATCGAGGTGCCAAACCACCCCGTCGATATGAGCTCTTGGGGGGGATCAGCCTGTTATCCCCGGAGTACCTTTTATCCTTTGAGCGACGGAGTTTCCATACACGTCCGCCGGATCACTATGCCCCAGTTTCCTGCCTGCTCGGCATGTCTGCCTCCCAGTCAAGCGCCCTTATGCCATTGCACTCTATAAGGCCGGTTACCAATCGGCCCGAGGGCACCTTTGGAAGCCTCCGTTACGCTTTTGGAGGCGACCACCCCAGTCAAACTACCCACCAAGCAGTGTCCGCGCAAACTGCGCGTTAGACCTCAGACAGCCAAAGGGCCGTATTTCAAGGATGGCTCCACGAATGCTGGCGCACCCGCTTCGAAGCCTCCGGCCTATCCTACACATCGGATGACCAAGGTCAATGCTAAGCTGTAGTAAAGGTTCACGGGGTCTTTTCGTCCCATCGCGGGTAATCGGCATCTTCACCGATACTACAATTTCACTGAGCTCATGGTTGAGACAGCGTCCAGATCATTACACCATTCGTGCAGGTCGGAACTTACCCGACAAGGAATTTCGCTACCTTAGGACCGTTATAGTTACGGCCGCCGTTTACCGGGGCTTCAATTCAATGCTTCCCATTGCTGGTGACATCTCCTCTTAACCTTCCGGCACCGGGCAGGTGTCAGGCTGTATACTTCATCTTTCGAGTTTGCACAGCCCTGTGTTTTTGTTAAACAGTTGCCTGGACCGATTCTCTGCGCCTCATATTGCTATGAGGACCCCTTATCCCGAAGTTACGGGGTCAATTTGCCTAGTTCCTTAACCATGAATCTCTCAACGCCTTAGTATATTCTACCCGACCACGTGTGTCCGTTTGCGGTACGGGTCGCATATACATTAAGTTTAGCGGATTTTCTCGGAAGTATGATTACCTGCACTCAAGTTATCCCGAAGGATTACCTGTACTTTCATGGTTCAGCTCGGAAGGTGGATTTGCCTGCCTTCCTCATAGCCTACGCACTTAAACGCCCTATTCCGTCAGGGCGCGGCAGTGTCACTGCTCCGTCTCCACATCACTGTATATGCGAGTTGCGGAATATTAACCGCATCTGCCATCGCCTTCGCCGTTCGGCTGAGACTTAGGACCCGACTAACCCCGGGCTGATTGGCATCGCCCGGGAAACCTCGGTCTTTCGGCGAAAGGGAATCTCACCCTTTTTATCGTTACTTATACCTACATTTGCTTTTCCATAAGCTCCAGGATCGGTTACCCTCACCATTCAACGCCGATGGAATGCTCCCCTACCGATACTTTTAATATACATTACTATCCCGCGCCTTCGGTATCTGACTTATACCCGATTATTATCCATGCCCGGACCCTCGACTAGTGAGCTGTTACGCACTCTTTGAATGAATGGCTGCTTCCAAGCCAACATCCTAGCTGTCACGGGGACCAGACTTCGTTAGACTAACTTAGACAGAATTTCGGGACCTTAGACGGCGGTCTGGATTCTTCTCCTCTCGGGGACGGACCTTAGCACCCGCCCCCTTACTGCACGACTGCAGTCCATAAGCATTCGGAGTTCGTCAGGTCTCGATAGGCGGTGAAGCCCTCTTGACCTATCGGTCGCTCTACCTCTTATGGAAATCGTCGCACGCGGCACCTAAATGCCTTTCGGGGAGTACGAGCTATCTCCAAGTTTGATTGGCCTTTCACTCCTACACTCACCTCATCGGGAAGCTTTTCAACGCTTATCCGTGCGGTCCTCCATCCGGTGTTACCCGGACTTCAACCTGGGCAAGTGTAGATCACTTGGTTTCGCGTCTACCCCATCTGACTCGACGCCCTATTCAGGCTCGCTTTCACTGCGGATGCGCGTCTCATGACGCTTATCCTTGCCAGACATGGTAACTCGTAGGTTCATTATGCAAAAGGCACGCCGTCACCGCTTACGCAGCTCCGACCGCTTGTAGGCGCATGGTTTCAGGAACTATTTCACTCTCCTCATCGGAGTGCTTTTCACCTTTCCTTCACAGTACTCGTTCACTATCGGTCTCACGGGAGTATTTAGCCTTACCGGATGGTCCCGGCTGATTCGCGCAGAATTTCACGTGTTCCGCGTTACTCAGGATACCACTACGTCTCGTCATGCTTCGAATACGGGATTATCACCCTCTATGATTGTTCTTTCCAGAACATTCTTCTCACAATCTAAGTACGACAGCGTGGTCCTACAACCCCTGCTAAGCGTTGCCACAAAGCAGGTTTGGGCTATTCCCCGTTCGCTCGCCACTACTAGGGGAATCATTATTTATTTTCTCTTCCTAAAGGTACTAAGATGTTTCAGTTCCCTTCGTTCGCCTCACTACCTAATGTAGTGATAACAGGTCTTCAACCTGCTGGGTTGTCCCATTCGGAAATCCTTGGATCAAAGGTTATTTGCACCTACCCAAGGCTTATCGCAGCTTATCACGTCCTTCATCGCCTCCGTGAGCCAAGGCATCCGCCATGCGCCCTTTCTTACTTTCTTCGCCTTCTTTGTAATTACTTACAAAGAATGTAGCTCATACTTTCAGCTGTTGTGTGATTCTAAAGAATTTGAAGTTTTTTCTTCAATAATTAGAATTCTAATTCTTCCTATTATAGAAAGAATAGTTCTACATTACAGTCTTGCTTGTGTCAATATGTCAAAGATCTTGTGCTGTTACTCTCTGTGTTCAGAGGCAGTGCCTCAGAAACATAGAACAGCGTGGTGGAGAATAA
>NZ_JACD01000065.1:0-574 GCF_000517825.1 Prevotella sp. ICM33 | reverse complement strand
CTGGCACAGGGTTCTCCTTTGTTCCATACGCTGGATTGTTCATATCATCCCTGTTGACTGTTAGGATAACCTTCATGCCATAAGGCCACCACAAATCCTTAGAGCCCAAGAAACACATAATATTGAAATACTTCTTATACTCTACAGAATAGAATGGAATATAAACTGCTCGAGGGTTAGAAAAGTAATTTTTGTCCATTTTTGTAATGAAAGTCTCTGACATGCGAAATTCTTCATCTTGATTCTCCAAATAATACTGAGATTTTTCTTCAGGCATTGAAATCTCTATGTTATAAGAATTATTCATATAATCTTCGCAATACTGTTCTGCATCATCATTATACTTGTTGGAATAATAAAACTGATTTATAAGGAAAATCAGTAAAGGGAAACCGACAACAGTACCTAAAATTTGTCCTAAGGTAACCATTGGAATATATTTGAAGATATTTCTCATAACTGATGTACTTGGATTTTCACTCTCCCCCTACTTGCAAAACCGATTCTTACTCATTACAGAATAACCTTACTCTTTATTCTTGAATCGTCTTTTAAACTCACTTTTGGGCATCTT
>NZ_JACD01000064.1:0-22103 GCF_000517825.1 Prevotella sp. ICM33 | reverse complement strand
GGAAAGAAAAATATATTAATTAAGAAAATTTCCCCACCTTTTTTCTACTGAGCCAAAACGAGGAGTGGAAAAGTTATTACATTTTAGACAAATCTCTTCTCCATTCTTTCCTTTTAGAGAGAGTGGAGAAGAGGTTTCTTTATTATTTTTGTAATAGTAAGGTTTGTGTCTGTCAAGTGTTCGGACGCTCCACATTTCCTTTGATGCTGCTTCAAGAAACTTTCCTTTCAGAATGTTGTCTTACCTTGTCAGGCTAAACTTTAGGCTTGCATTAAAGTTGCGTTTGGTAGTGCTGATATATATTCAAGTTATATTTTGCAATCGTGATTGCAAAATTGTAATCTCTTAGTTTACCTTGTCAGACTAAGTCTTAGGCTCACACCAAAGTCGTGGGTGGTTGTAGGGTAACTGCCTGATGAGAGGAGTGGGGTATTGATCTGTAAGTCGTAGTAGAGGCTGGCAGTAACCAAACGGCTCAAGGTGTAGTCGCTCAAGAAAGAGAACTTGAAAGCAGTATTACCACTTGAAGCTGCTGAGGTGAGCGAAGCAATGTCACGAGTAAGTGAGGCTTGCTGACGATAGCTCATGTCAAGACGTAGGTTGAGGTCACGGTTCAATCCGTTGTTCTGACGAGAAGAACTGTTGTCTTGCTGTGAGGAGTCTGATGTCTTTTTCTTCTTACCCTTTGCCACACGTCGTGTACCATTGTTGAAAAGATTGAAGTCGTTGATTCTATAACCAATACCGATAACCCAGTCTTTTGATGAGGCTTCATTCAACTGTACACTGGTCATCGAGAGTGATAATACACGTGTCTGGCGATACTCCAAGCGTGCAGTGAGGTTGTTCTGAAGAGTTACATCAACACCTAACAGAGGCGAGAAAGCCTCGTTGATACTCACCTGCGAGATGTTATACATCGAACTTGGGATAGGATTACCCGTAGTTGCATCAGTAATGAAACCGAGTCCGTTCATGTATTCCTGCCATGTGCTATAGCTCTGATAAGAACCGATAGCAAAGATACTGCGGTAAGCATGATTGATGTTAACACTCTTGAAGAACTGTTCAAAGAATGGCAAGCGTGAAAGACCGCTGTAACGGATAGACCAGTTAGGCAATAAACTGCGCAGAGAAGGGAAGATGTTGAGTCCGTTTCCACTCATGCTGGTGTACGCATTGAGGAAAGCAGGAACCATAACATCTGCACTATATTTATTAACAGAACCTACTGCAGGAGTGAAGTGTCCACCACCAAATGAAGCAGGGTAGGTCGCATTGTTATATTGTGCCTCAACACGGTCGCGATAACTGTCGAGTGACTGCACGAAACGATTAAACGTTGGACTATGATAGCCGTTGTTGGCATTGCCCTGACTTTCGAATGCAGTACCTAATGATAGGGTTGTCATGGTAAGTGAACCGCTCTGTGTTGTAGGCGTACCCGTGTACATATATTGGATGCTTCGTGAGGTAGTCTGCATACGACTGGCAGTAAGGTCAATCTTAAAGTCCTTGAATGGTTCAAGTGTCATACGAATCTGCAAGTCTTCTGTGCGGTTCGTTACAGCAGGTGTAGCCACACTGTCGTTCATAAGCAACCAATGGTTGTCACGTGCCTTACCAATGTAATCATCATCAATAAGACCGAAAGCGAAGTCAAGACCGGGCGATAAAGCACCTGTTCCACGTGTCTGTCCAAAGGCATCACCTACTGTTGGCATAAAGCCAGGCAGTGCCATTGCATATTGGTCACGATAAGAAATACTTGCCGAACGTACCATCATCAGTGCACGTGCCACACATTGTGCGGTCTTATACCATCCCTTATTATCGAGTGGCTCCTTGGGCGTTACAGTAAGTTTCATGCGGATAGCAGAGTCTGTACGATTAAAGACTTTCAACTGCGTATCACCTACCTTACGATATTTAATCTTGATAGCCTTTCCTCTTTCGTCTTTAGCAGAGACGATAAGGCGTTTTGTATTCTTACCATGTGAAACGAGGATAGCAGAATCGGCATTGATAACGATTTCTTTTTCAAAGCTCTTCTGGTTCTTTGGCAGTGCTTTCTTCTTGTCATCATCTTGACCTTTCTCCTTTTTTTCTTTTTCTTTCTTTTCCCTCTCAGCTTTCTTCTGTTCTGCTGTCAGCTTAGGACGAGTAGGGCGGGTGCGGTTGAAGCGTTCGTTAGTCTTCTTTAAGAAAGGAATATGATTATAGAGTCGTTCAAAGTTGAAACTACTATTGATGTTCAAAGCACGGTTACTTGTGATGGTATTACCGAGCGAAGTACCATTATCAAGACTCGTTCCACGTACCCAAGTGTAAGATGCAGTATAATTCGCATCAACATTTACCCAATCAAAGATAGGTAGCAGATTGAGTGGAAGCTGATAAGAAAGTGTGAAGTTCTGTTGGTAATCGAGTGGAGTACCGAAGTGTTTAATACTTGTCCATACTGAGTCTTTCCATGCCTGATAACGATCGGCATAGAGGTCTTTATTGATAGGTGTGTAAGGTTCTTCAATCTCAGCATGTGTCGCACTCTGGAAGTTCATATGGAGATTGCGTGTCAAGTCCCAACGTAGAGCAAAGTCACGGTTCCAAAGGAACTGCTCGCTGAAGGTAAGAGGCAACAGACTGTTCTCAGTTGATTCCATATCGCGCTCCTGCAACTCGTAGTAGTTGCGCACCATTTCAGTGTTGAAGGTTACGTTCTGTGGGAGCCAGTTTAGTCCGAAGCGTTTGAGAATTTCAAACCATTTCGACCTACTCTTGATAAGACGCTTGAAAGGTTCCCAAGACTTATATACTGGTGTCCAGTTATAGTTCAATGCACCACGCCAGTTGTCTTCATTCTCATAGACCGTTGTCTCACCTGATGTATGAGAATGAGAATGGCTATAAGAGAATGAGAAGTTGGCTGGGTCGTATGGCATAGGGTGGTTCTTTGTCTGAATACCAACACGTACATTAGACAAAGAGAAGTTCGTTGTCAGTCGTTTCGTAACGGCAATAGACTCGATGGAGTCACGCTCTTGACGATTTGCAGTACCATCAAGAGCATCCTTCAATTCCATATCCGTGTCGAGAGGGTTGTATTTAGGACGACTCTCGCTCTTGGTGATACTGTAATATAATGGTGCTGAGACTTTAGCCTTGTCAGGGAAGAATTTTCCTAACTCAAGGCTTGTGGTAACAGAAACATCCGTCTTAGACTCCTGCTGTCGCTCGTTAACACCCTGCTCCAAACCACCAAAGCCATCAGTGCTATGGCTGGCATTAACATCCACAGTACCGAAGTCAGACAGCTGTAGGTTGAGCTGACCTCTTGCTGCCCATCCACCTTCGTTGTTAAACTCTCGTAGACGTAGCTCATTCACCCATACCTCTCCACTCTTCTGACTGCTGGAAAGGTTGCGAACACCAATAATCATCGTCTTTACTTCACCAAGGGTTGGGTTACCCATCACCGTTACTTTGTTAGCAGGATGATCGGTGTCGTATACAGAGAAAGCACGGTTATAGCTTGCTGTTCCTGAACCACGTGCCTGATTACGTTGCTTCTTCACGGAGGTGAGGAGCTTCAATGGTATGTCGAGCATGTTCTCCTCTGGCCATACAATACGTCTATCCTGACCAGTGTACATGTCATAATGGCCTGGAGCTGACAGCTTCAAAGGAATTTCATACTCGTAGTAGTTGTTCTTATAGTCAGAACCCAAACGGATGAACACAGCCAACTGGTTATCCGTAAGATTGGTTGTATTCTGTTCAAAGGCGTTTGCATGTACGAACATCTGCAGACGCTTGTACTGACGAAGGTCAAGGGTTGTATTCTTATAGACAGCCTTTGACTCGCCTGTTCCAAGATTGTTTACAACCATAGAGAGTGCCTGCTCATTCTCCTCGACCAACTGTGGCTGGTTAGGGTCCTTTCCACGTTCAATGCCAGGAGGTATTACATAGTTTACAGGAGTCTTATCATTGTTTTCTTCAAGGCTCACAGCACTCACTGACATTGTACCCGAATTACTTGCAGAGTTGGTAAGGTTCTGTTGATACTGACGCCACTTACCACTTACAAGGTCGAAGGTGCCAAAGCGGAGTACGATAGGCTTTGCAAAACCAGTGAGGAACATACGCATAAAGCGGATGCTGGTAAAGTCACTGATATTACCCACACGCTTCTGGAACTCCTCTAAAGGAATACGGAACTGATACCATGTGACAGGTTCAGAACCACCCTTACGCAGTGAGGCTGAGGCTACACGCTTGTCAACAATGAAGTTCTGACCTACGACAAGGTCTTGTGGACGAATACTAATATGATACTGGTAGTATTTCTCGTATTCGTTCAATGTATAGTCTTGATTGATATCCTCAACATCTGGAGTTGTCTTGTATGAGGTGTCATAATGCTCGTTATTGTTATCATTGTCTGGTGAGTTACCCTGTGGGTTGTTGATACGCTTATATCGTTCAAGGATAGAAGCCTGCTTTGCATCCCAGTCAGAGCCACGGAAATAGTGGTAGTCATCATTGGCAGGGTCTGCCCATATCGAGTCGAAGACAGCCTGATTGGTATTAGCACGAGCTGCTGTAAGGAAGTTCTGATAAGAAGCAAACTGCTGTTCTTCCTCATCATTCAATCCATTAAAGCCGACATCTTGTTTCGCACGACTACCCTTTGAGGTTGCGAAGGCGTAAGTAATCGTACTTTGTGTTGGTATTTTACCCCATTGCGTGGTTGTCCATGAGTGACTACCATCTACAGGCATACCACTCTCGTAGAACTTCTTACCATCTTTCAGTACGTCTTCAGACACCTCTCCAAGGTTGATATAGAAGTCACCACCATACTGGTTTGCATTTGGTAGTCGGTTGGAGTAGATGAATGGGTCGAGCATCCAGAACTCTATATATTCGATGTTAGCAGTTTGGAAGTCGTTAGTATCCAACTTACGCATCATACCTCCCCATGTTCCAGTAGGATTCGTGAGGTGTCCGTTAACGTCAATATTCGGATTGAAGTTATACGGTCCACGCTCAGAAGGATAGTAAGCGAGGTTCAGAATATTCAATGTAGAGGTAGAACCACTGTAGTTTCGGTCCCGAATTGGGAACAATTCGGTAACTGGAATCTCACGTACATAGTGATTAGAGAGCTGTTCGAGGTCGCTCTTGATGTGTCCTGGAGTCAGCGAACTACTACGACGAGTGAAGAGTGGGTCGATAGTATACCATGCCAATAAGCTTCGGTTGAAGCCACTACGAAGGGTTGTTTTATCTGAATACTCAGGGAAGTCTGATGGTACACTGGAGATAATCCAAGAGGTAGGCTGACTTACGTCGATAGTTGTCTTTGCTCCCTCAAAGTCATCGAGATAAGAAGCATTGTCCTGTATTCCCTTGCTCTGGCCTGCTAACAACTGTGCGAACTCAGCAGAGAAAGTAATGTAAGAAGGCTGTGTTACGTGTAGGAATGGAATCTTATTGAGCATATTCGTAAGCCACTGACTCTCTTTCTTCCAGTTGATATTCAGTCCCCAAATGGTGTTGTTGAGTGGTTCAGAACCCATATTCACCTTTGTTGTCAACGGTTGTTCAGAGAGGTGCATGAAGGTACCACCAATCTGGAAGTCCTTTGAGAAGTCGTACTCCCAGTTTACACCAATCATCGTCTTACGCTCCTGTTGATAAGCACTCTGGCTTTCCAGCGATACATTGACAGCCGTACCTGCATCGATAATACTCTGATTAAGGATTGTCACCTCACCAGCACTGTAATCAACGCTATAGTCAGAACCCTCATTCAAGGTCACACCGCCCGCAGTTACTATTACCGAACCCTGTGGAACGTTATAGGCTCCAAGGGAGATAACATTTGCTGCTGAACCACGATACTGGCCAACGAGTATGAACTTATCTTTCTCGGCAATCTGCTTAGCAATAGTCTTCGTAGAGTCATAGAGTTGTTCGAAAACGTATTTATTCGCAATAGCTGTAGTAACACCCTTATCTGTCAATGCTTTGCGAAGTCCATTACCGAAAGGTTCAGCCATAGGGAAGAATACACGTCCGTTGCTGATGGTATAGCCTTCAACGTAATCAAAATAACCATTGGAATGTGGATTGTTATTGTTATCCAATCGGTCAGCATTGAGAAGTTTGATGAGCGTTTGGTTCTTTACTTGCGGTTCTGGAATGTATGACAGATAGACACCTGTCGTATCACTCTGATACTTCACGTCAAGGCGGAACTTATCGCGCTCAATGTTAGAAGCGAGATAATACACGTTTTTCATCATCAAGTCCCAGTTTCCTTGCTTAGGATTATTGCTGGTGTTCTTCAATGACTTGACGAAGAGAGCCTCATTGATATTGGTACGGTCGCTGGCAAACTCACCCACCTGATAGGTAACGCCACCATAGGTATATTCGTAGGCAATCGCCAATACTTGGTCGGTTTGTAGACCGCTTTTCAGTGAGATATAACCTAAGGCATTGTTAATCGTGTATTCAGAACTATTGAGCAGTCGGGCATTTGCCAACTTTTCGTAGTCGTTACCACCCACAAGACCTGCACCATCAAGAATACCCGTCACTTGGTCTATATTACGAGCAGCAGGGTAGGTCTGTGTAATAGTGGTGTATTCTGTATTGGCATTGTTTGTTGGTACGGGTCCGTTACCAGTCCCCCACAGGTCGGTACGGCTAATCTTCTTATTCTCACCAAGGTCGGTAAGTGCAACAATGTTTCGCGTGTTACTGGTTGTTCCAGTCTTATTCGTCACCCACACCTCCACACGATTAATTGTTACACCCGTCTTGAGGTTAGGCAATGACTTCATAGCCGCGTCATAGTTGTCGCGGAAATATTGTGAAAGGAAGAAGTGGTGATTCTCTTCATAGTCAGCAGCATCAATCTCAAACGGTGTGAACTGTTTGCCACCACGTGAACTAACGCTCTTATTAGAACTCTTCTTTTGTGATAATACGGTCTGTAACTTCAGTTTACCAAACTGCATATCGGTACGAATACCGAAGAGGGCAGATGCTCCTTGTACGAGAGAGTTGTTTGAAGGGAAGGTAACATTACCACCCTCAACGAGTTTGATAATCTCGTCTTCCTTTCCCTCATATCTTAGTTTGAAGTTCTGTGTATCAAAGTCGAAGGTAGCATCAGTGTTGTAGTTAAGGTTCATGTTCACCTTGTCACCCACCTTACCATTCACGTTGACATTGATTTTCTCATCAAAGTCCATTGCCGTTGTCTTACGATTACGGATAGGCAGTGATGGGTTATCAATGTTCTTGATGTTCGCACCGAACTTCAACTCAGCCGAACCCTGTGTCTTGATACGTACACCACCAGGACCGAATATCTTTTCAGCAGGACCCAATGAGAAGTGCATATCAGTAAAGTCGAACTTATCCTTACCCTTCTCCCTAAGTATCTCTTGGTTCTTTGAACGGTAGTAATCAGTAAAGCTACGCTTCTCCGTCCACTTCCGATACTCCTCAGGCGTCATCATGATTGGAGCCATCACGTAGGTCTTACCAATCTTATAACCAATGATATAGCGGTCGAGCGAATCATTATACTCCACAGTCTGTCGCATATTCTCTGGTCGGATAAGGTCGGTAGAGTTCTCCTTGAGGTCGTCGTATGTAATCGGGGTTGTGCGCTGCACCTTCCAACGAGGGTGTAGCAAAGAGTCAGGAATAGTCTCCTCATCGATCTCCACTTCAATAGGCTTCGCTTTCTTAACCGTATCTGGTGGTGCCACCCTATAAACCAGTTTCGCAATTGGTGCAAAACCAAGTGCCGAGCGTCCCCAACTCAACAGTCCGATACTGCCGAGAAGTGTGATAATAAGGATGGATATGTAATACTTTCTTTTCAAGAAGATAAGTGGTTCTATACCTCCCCAAGCCCCTCCAAAGGAGGGGATATGTTGGAGTAGGTGGATAGTTCTAACCAATGGTAAGCCTTAACATACAGCAAGATGCAGTTGTAGGCGGTAATCACTCTCCCCTCTCTTTTGGAGAGGGGTCGGGGGTGAGGTTTTACTTAATCATCTTCAACGCCAACTTAACAACCTGCTCCACTGGTAGGTCTGGCTGTTCAGCGAGGATGCTTACAACAACCTTTGCAGATGGGGCAGGAGAGAAGCCTAACATCGTCAATGCACTGGCGGCTTCGTCCTTGATAGCAGCGTTGACAGCTGGTGTATTAGGCTGACTGCTTACATGTAACTCGTCTGCAATACCGCTCTGCATAATCTTGTCCTTCAAGTCAACGATGATACGTTGTGCTGTACGGAGTCCGATTCCCTTCACCGTCTTCAACATCTTCTCGTCACCATTGGCAATGACATTGCAAAGTTCTGCAGGTGTTAGTGATGAGAGAATCATACGAGCGGTATTAGCACCGACCCCCGAAACGGTAATCAATAGTCGATAGAGCGAACGTTCCTGCTTATTGGCAAAGCCATAGAGCGTATAGTTATCGTCGCGTCCACCTGTCATAATAGCCTCGTGCACATAGAGTTTCACAGCTGTCTTACCCTGTATGGCACTATAAGTATTGAGCGAAATGTTCAGTGCATAACCCACACCATGTGCCTCGACAACAGCCAAAGCAGGTGTCAGGTCAGCCAATTCGCCCCTGATGTATTCAATCATAATCTAATAAAAATAATCCTTACCGTGGTAAGGGGTTTTGTATATACAGAATTAATAACGTAACAAATAAAAGTTTATTGCGTATGATGTATAAAAAGCAGCCTCACCCCCGACCCCTCTCCGAAAGGAGAGGGGAGTAAAATGTACTATATGCTTGCCGATTGCTTGCGAGAGGCGTTATTCAAGTTGCTTAATATGTTGTGTAATAGTCTAAGAATGAGTTGAATTGTATGAATATAAAAGATAAGAAAGTGTTAAATACGTAAATAGCAGGTAACAAAGCTGATAACTCGTATTTTTGCCACTTGTAGGCTGATTACAAGGGGTATCTTAGTGTTTACTCCCCTCTCCTTTCGGAGAGGGGTCGGGGGTGAGGCTTCTACATAATTATGTTAAAACCCTTTTTGTGTTATACTTTCTTTAAATAAAACGTTACTTTTGCAGGAGATAACGAGAACTAAACTGTTAAAGGTAAAGAATATGAAAAAGATTAGAGCAGCCGTCGTAGGCTATGGTAACATTGGTGTTTACAGTGTTCAGGCACTTGAAGCAGCAAAGGATTTTGAGATTGCAGGTATCGTTCGCCGTCAGGGTGACAAGGATAAACCATTGGAACTGACCCCATACGAGGTTGTTGATGATATAACAAAGTTGAAAGATGTTGATGTGGCTATCCTCGCAGCACCAACTCGTAGCTGTCCAGAATATGCTGAGAAGATTTCTGCATTGGGTATCAATACTGTAGATTCTTTTGATATTCACGGTTCAATCCTTGACTATCGTACTAAGCAAATGGAGAACAATAAGCGCACCAATACCGTTAGTGTTATTGCTGCTGGTTGGGATCCAGGATCTGATTCAGTTGTTCGTATCTTGTTAGAGAGCCTCGCACCAGAAGGTCTTTCTTATACTAACTTTGGTCCAGGTCGTTCAATGGGTCACTCTGTAGTGGCTCGTAGCAAGAAGGGCGTTAAGGAAGCTTTGTCAATGACTATTCCTCTCGGTGAGGGAATTCATCGCCGTATGGTTTATGTTGAGTTAGAAGAGGGTGCCAACCTTGAGGATGTAACAAAAGAACTTAAGGCTGATGACTACTTTGCACACGACGAGTTACACGTATTTGCAGTACCAAGCGTTGCTGCTTTAAACGATGTTGGTCATGGCGTTCACATGACTCGTAAGGGTGTGAGTGGTAAGACCCACAACCAGCACTTCTCTTTCGATATGTCTATCAATAACCCTGCGCTCACAGCACAGGTACTTGTTAACGTGGCACGTGCAAGTATGCGCCTTGCTCCGGGTTGCTATACAATGCCTGAGATTCCAGTCATTGATATGCTCCCAGGTAACCGCGAGGATATTATTGCAACTTTGGTTTAAGGCTATTAGTCTTATTAGCCTTATTAGCCCAATTAGGCTAATAAGCCCAATACCCCCCTTAATAATGGCAACCACTTGTTGGTTGCCATTATCTTTTTATGTAATATATTGACGTACAAAGGCTTTTTTTTGTACTTTTGCAATTAATATGAGAACTTTCCAACATAAAGTGACGATAAATGACATGGGAGCCATCGTGGTTTTTGCCCTTGCAGCCTTCTTCTGTCTTTGGCATCGTACGAATAGTCTGATGGTTGTATTAGGCTTCCTGCTTATCGTTGTGACGATAAGAGCCGTTGATCGTGCCATCCATACTAAATATGTATTGACCGATGATGGTGTTCTGTTGGTGAAGACAGGAAGAGTTGGACTGACAAAGCGTGTTTTGCTCAGTGATGTGAAGACTATTGAGAAACGGCCGTTTGCCTTTCGTCTCGGTTATTATGCATTGTTAGAGATGATGAATGGCAGTGTTGTCAGTGTACAGCCTGATAATGTTGATAACTTTTTATCAGCACTGAAAAAACGAATAGAAAAGAAAGATAACGAAGTATGAAATTAAAATACTTATCGGCACTAATCTTCGGTGTCGTATTGAGTCTGCCTGTACAAGCGCAGGTATATTTAGATAGTACGGAGGTTGCGAATATACTTCATCCGAAAACAGTTACAGCTGTTCAACCTAAGGTGATTGCTACAGCTAATGATGTTAGCGAGGAAGAGGAAGATACCGATAGTATCATCCCTGCTTTTACCACGGATAGCCATCTTAGTTGGAAGGAGAATATCACTGCCCGATTGGATGGTATACTCCGAAGTCCGCTTTTAGAGACCGTACAAACAAGTGTGATGGTATGGGATTTGACGGATGATGTACCTGTCTATCAGTTCCGTGAACGTCTTCACATGCGCCCTGCTTCTACGATGAAGTGTGTTACTGCTATTGCAACATTGGATAAACTTGGGGCTGATTATGACTTTAAGACAAACCTTTACTATACGGGTGTGATTGACGACTCTACGCAAGTATTGCGTGGCGACCTCTATTGTGTTGGTGGTATGGACCCAATGCTCTCTTCTTTGGATTTGACAGAGATGGCACGTGCCGTACGTGACTTAGGTATCAAGACGATAGAAGGCAGTGTCTATGCCGACCTCTCTTTTAAGGATCGTGACCGTTTGGGCGAGGGTTGGTGTTGGGATGATAAGAATCCTACGCTCTCTCCTTTGCTCGTTGATGGTAAGGACGAATTCACCTATCGTTTCTTCCGTAAGTTAGAAGATATGGGTGTGACGCTGAATGGTTCTACTGGCGAACGTCAGCTACCAACTGATGCACAGTTGCTAACGACACGTACACATTCTATTCGTCAGGTTCTCCATCGTATGATGAAGGTGAGCGACAACCTCTATGCTGAATCTATGTTCTATCAGTTGGCTGCTAATGGTGGCACACGATGGGCAGGTGCAAAGACCGCACGTCAGTATGAGAACGCACTCTTCAGCCGTATCGGACTGAATCCTCGTGATTATAATGTTGCTGATGGTTCTGGCTTGTCTCTGTATAACTATGTAAGTACCGAACTTGAAACAAAACTCTTGCGCTATGCTTATCAGCGTTCAGATATCTATGGTGCCTATCTTGAAGCACAGCCGATAGCTGGCGTAGACGGAACTTTGAAGAGGCGTATGCGTGGTACGGCAGCAGCTGGCAACGTACGTGCAAAGACTGGTACGGTGAAGGGTGTCAGTTCACTTGCGGGTTATCTCACTGCTTCCAATGGTCATCTGCTCTGTTTCTCTATTATTAATAATGGTGGACTCAGCAATGGACCAATGCGCAATTTCCAAAACAAGATTTGTGTTGCATTGTGCCAATAAGGCTTATTAGCCCAATTAGCCTTATTAGCCCAATTAGCCTAATAAGCCCAATAACCCTTTAAAAAGAAAAGGAATTATGATACCAAAACTTCCCCATAATCTCCTTGAAGATGTCCTTGAAGAGATAAGAATCTTCGTCGAGAATATCATTGAGTCAGTCGGTGTACATGGTCATACCGTTCCTGTATTGCGTCATGTCTTATTGACATTAGTAGCAATCTTGTTGGCTTTCATTGCCGAACGAATCTGTAAATACTTATTCGTTCCCCTTGTTCTTCGTCTGGTAAAGCGTACGCAAGCTCGATGGGACGATGTAGTCCTTGACCATCAAGTGCTGCGCACAGCCTGCCACATTGTCCCTGCCTTGGTGATATGGCAGTTGATGCCGCTTGTCTTCTATCAGTACCATGTCGTACAGGTGGCTTTGACACGAATAACTGCAGTCTATCTTACCATAGCAACGACGCGACTTGTGACGAAACTCATCGACCGCCTGCGCTATCTCAACACGAAACCCGGTGATTCGACGAGCCTTTATCTTAAGTCTTTCTGTGGCGTATTGAAGATTCTTGCTATCTTTATTGCTGTGATTGTGGTGGTTGGAATCCTTATTAATCGTAGTCCGATGACGTTGTTGGCTGGCTTAGGAGCAACCTCTGCCATTCTTATGTTAGTCTTTAAGGACACGATTGATGGTCTTGTTGCTGGTGTCCGACTGACGAGTAACGAGATGATACATATTGGTGACCATATTACTCTACCTGGCGGCTTCGTGGATGGAACGGTCATTGATATCACACTCACAACTGTAAAGATTCGTCAATCAGATAATACGATTACCACTGTACCGCCTCTTACATTAGTTAGTGGAATGTTCCAAAACTGGAAAGGATTGGAAGATGTAGAGGGACAAAGGGTCAAGAAGATGATTTATTTTGATGTTCGCAGCATTCGTATTGCTGACGATGGACTCAAACAACAGCTAATTGATAAGGGACTTGCTAAGGCGGACGACCTAAAGGGTGAGGTTGTGACGACTGCTCTCTTCCGTCGTTACATGGAGCATTACCTTGCCAAGCGTGAGGATGTCAATGCGAAGATGCCTCTCCTCGTACGTCAATTGGAGGCAACACAGGCGGGTATCCCTATGGAACTTTACTTCTTCCTACGTCAGAAAGACTGGATTCCTTACGAGCATGCCATGGCTGACATCCTCGAACATGTCTACGCCTATGCCAACGAGTTCGGCTTGAAGGTCTATGCACAAGCCCCTGTGCAGTAAAAGAGTTGGTAGAGGAGTTTCATTTAAACCCTCAATACAATATGTGCGGAGCATCAACACGACATGTGCGGAGGCTCCGCACATATCGTGCGAAGGCTTAGTTTTATTCTTTAAGTTGCTTGGCTAATCCCCAAAGAAGTTTGAATACAAGCAGAGGAGTTGGGTCATAATTTATGTGTTTGTAGCTACCTTGTTATGCTGAGGGCAGAAGTTATCTAACAATTGTAGCTTGATAAGACAATTCCGTATCATTAAAACAATAGTAAATCTACCGTCTTGTTAGCCTAACTGACAAACCGTCGTTTGTCCTCTGATTTGTCTTTGGGGGAAAGGAACAGGTGATGAGTCATAGGATATAATTCCTTAATAAAAGCAGTTTCTTTATCGTTTGCAGACTTATATTCCTTTTCATTATTGCTGACTTCTTTTCTAAAGCGGTTGGTGTTTAAATCTATTTTGTATATATTTACATTGTTAGCTTCTGCACTTTCTTCGTCATAAGTCAGCATAACAGTCCATATCTTGCGTTGGTTAATATTGATGTAATATATCTGTTCATAACAAGAAAGTGTATTGGCATTATTGTAATATTCATAGCACAGAATTGAATCAGAAACCAAGTTGTTTACAGAAAGCAGGGCATAGGCTCTTATATGTTCTTCCGTACTACTCTTTTTCTTATAAATTTTGAGTGATAGCTGATGTGTCTTATCTAATTTCAAAACCGAACCCGATTCTTTGGAAAGTGAACTGTAGTAATCTGTTGTCAGTTTTTCAAGTATACACCCTTCCTTTCCCGTTGCACAAGAGGTGTTTACTTGATTGGAAAAAGCACTATTAGCGACAATACTATCACCAAGTAAAAATACATTATTAGAAGATTTAACGATTAAATTCTGACAAGGTTGAGACAGAACTTTCTGCTTACAAGAAATTAATAAAAGTATTAAAATAGACAGAGTGACAATCTTTACAACAGCCTCATTAAAACCAGAATGCAAATGAGAATTATGCAATGTTCCTTTTCTTTCTTGGATTGCATCACTAAATACCTTTTTATTTCTACCTGTTATTTGTTTATTGAAACCGAATTTTTTCATTGCTGTAATAAATAATTGTTCATCTTTATCGTTTAAGTAAACTGTATTATTAAAAACAATGGTGAAGCTGTCGCCTCGTTTGTCCGAACAATAAGATAATCGGATTTAAAGAGCAAGGAAACATATCAGTATAATGCCAATATCTAATACTAAAATAGTTGCATATACTATTCGCAAGAAAGCAGATGATGTATTTTTATATTCATGTTTTAGCAGCAGCCAAGAAAGCACAAACAAGACTATACTTACCAAATAATACAATAAATATTGAATGAAAGATGGATGATAGATTTCTGTATCTCCTCTTTCAATAGACTCCTCTACATCAAACCATACTCCCTGTATAATGCCCAAAGCTGCAAGGATAATAACTGGACTTATTATTGACAGGATTTTTAGTAGGATGCTTTTCATTATTGTTATTTTATATTTTGGGGTGTAAGTCACCTAATGAGCAGTCCGAAACATTGGTTGAGTAGCTTAACATCATAGCTATGTCCGTTAAGTGTTAGTAGTGCGATTGTAGGCATAGAGTTCTATTTTTAGTTCTTTGCAAATATAATGTTTTCTTACAGAAATACAAAGAAATGGAGATACAATTTAGGGTTTCAGATATTTGGGATGATAATGATTCGCCTAAGCTTAGGTCTCTGACGAGATGTCACACGGAGAAAAGGAGAGTACGGAGGATTATTAAAACAACGTAATGGAAGTTACGGAGGCACCGTCGGTGTGTGGAGTAATGGAGATAGTTTGCCAATTCCATTAGCACTTTATACATAAAGCGTTTACCCCAACAGAGTTATCAGGAATCTGTACGCTACGCCTCCGTCGCTCTATGTGCCATCGGCACCTCCGTGTTATTGCCTTTACCTCCGTCCTCTCCGTAACTCTGTGTGCCTTATTATGTAAGCTTTTTAGTTTGTCATTTCATATTTCGGAAGAACAACAATTTGTGTGATAAGTCCTTTCTATCCAAAGGCTACATACTCTTTTGTTTTTTCTTTTATGTCAACCAATCCATATCTCTGCTTTCTTTTGGCAAAGACTAAAGTTCAAAATTCAAAGTTTCCAAGTGAAAGAATTGGAAAATAATTTGTACATTTGTAGTCGTCTTGCTTGGTAGAGGGCAAGCACAATCTATAATCCGTAAACTGATAACGATGATAACTGGCGAGATAAAAACCAAGATTGACCAGATATGGGACACCTTCCACGTCTCTGGTATCACCAATCCTATTACTGTTTTAGAGCAAATGACCTATATCTTCTTTATGAAGATGCTTGACGACAAGCAGCTACAAGAGGAAGATATGGCACGCGACTTTGATACCGAAGTAAAGAATCCTACCTTCCTTGTTGGACAGAACTGGTTTAATCCTGTTACCAAACAGAACGTGCCCTACGTGAGTATGCGCTGGTCGGTGTTCCGCCATACGGGTCCTGAAAATATGTTCCAGATGGTTCGTCAGAATGTCTTTGAGTTTATCAAAACCATCGGAACAGGTGAGGAGAGTGCTTACAGTAGGTATATGCAGTCGGCTACCTTCCTTATCTCTGATGCTCGTATACTGACGAAGGTGGTCGATGGGGTCGATGCACTCGACATGAACAACCGTGATGCGATGGGCGATGTCTATGAGTATATCCTTGGTAAGATGGCTGCTTCGGGAACGAACGGACAGTTTCGCACACCTCGCCACATCATTCGTATGATTGTAGACATGATGCAGCCGACGCCTAACGACTTTATCTGCGACCCTGCAATGGGTAGTGCGGGCTTCTTGGTGGAGGCAGTGAAGTATATCAAGGAGCATCACGAGCGGGCACTCTATACGGCAGAATCGGTGAAGCATATCAAGTCTTCGCTTGTCAATGGCTACGATACCGACCCTACGATGCTGCGTATCGGAGCAATGAACCTCCTCTTGCATGACATCACAGCACCTGAATTGGCACGTCGCGACTCGCTTTCCGAGCAGAACAATGACGAGTCTTGTTACACACTCATCCTTGCTAATCCACCCTTTGCGGGCAGTCTTGACAAGGGAAATGTAAACAAGAAGATTCTTGCCTACGCTGACACGAAGAAGACAGAGCTACTCTTTCTTGCCCAGTTCGTACGTTCGTTAGAGGTGGGTGGACGTTGTGCAAGCATCGTTCCAGACGGTGTTCTCTTCGGAACGTCTAAGGCACACATCGCAATGCGTAAGGAACTTGTCGACAATCAGCAGTTGGTGGCTGTCGTCTCTATGCCGAGCGGTGTCTTCAAACCCTACGCTGGAGTTAGCACGGCAGTACTTGTTTTCACGAAGACCAACAGTGGCGGAACGGATAAGGTGTGGTTCTATGATATGCAGGCTGACGGCTTTTCGCTCGACGATAAGCGTTCGCCAATAGCTGAGAATGACATCCCTGATGTTGTCAACCGCTTCCACAATCTTGCTGACGAAGCTAATCACAGCCGCAAGGAACAGAGTTTTATGGTGCCTGTTGCCGAGATTCGTGCGAATGATTATGACCTCTCCATTAACAAGTATAAGGAGGTAGAACGTGAGAAAGTAACCTACGAACCTGTCCGTGACATCCTTTCTCGTCTAAAAGCGAATGAGACAGCTTATCTAAGTGGCTATAATGCACTCATGGAAATGTTGGAGGAGGGAGTGAATGAATAATCAACAGACTTTTACAATGGTATATTCTCTTGGTTGCGAGAGGGTAGGCAAGGGGATTGCTATGCAGAGTTTTGGACGGAATCAAGCTTGTATAATACAGCAAAGAGTGAAGGAGAACAATGTATGAGAGAAGGATGGGAGTATAAGAGATTAGGTGAACTCTGTGATATTGTTATGGGACAGTCGCCTATGGGGAACTCTATAAATGAAAATAATGGCATTGAGTTTCATCAAGGGAAAACAAACTTTGGAGATAAGTTCCTTATGGAATCTGGTATATATACAACCTCTCCTATAAGGATAGCTGAGAAGAAAACAATACTTTTGTGTGTGCGTGCTCCTGTAGGTATTATAAATATTACAGAACGTCAAGTCTGTATTGGTCGTGGACTTTCTTCTTTGAAGCCAAGATTGGGATTAGAATTGTTATATCTTTATTATTGTTTACTTTCAAAGCATAATTATTTTGAAAGTCATTCTACTGGTTCAACATTTAAAGCAATTTCTTCTAAAGTTATTAACAATACAATCATACAATTCCCTCCTAAGCCCACCCAGCTATCCATTGTCTCCGAACTTGATAAGCTAAACGAACTGATACGGATTAAGAAAGAGCAGCTAAAAGACTATGACGCACTTGCACAAAGCATCTTCTATGAGATGTTTGGGGACCCTGTGGAGAATGAGAAAGGGTGGGAAGTGAAGAAGTTAGGAGAGTTATGTTCTAAGATAGGTTCTGGTGCAACACCAAGAGGCGGTAATGAATCATATAAAGATGAAGGAATATCTTTAATACGTAGCCTTAATGTTTATAATAATGAATTTAGGAGAAAAGACCTTGCTTATATTGATGACGAACAAGCTGCCGCACTCTCAAATGTAACTCTTTTAGAGAATGATGTGCTTTTGAATATTACTGGAGCATCTGTTGCAAGGTGTTGTATAGTTCCTTCTGATTTATTACCTGCCAGAGTAAACCAGCATGTCTGTATTATTCGACCTCTTGATAATGTGTTAGTTACTATCTTTTTAAACAAGGTACTCACCAATATCAGTTATCAAATACGCTTATTGGCATTGGCAAGGAGTAAAGGTGCAACACGAGAAGCACTACCTAAAAGTGTTGTTGATTCATTGTTAGTACCTCTTCCCCCTCTCCCCCTCCAGCACTTTTTTGCGCAAAAGATAGAGCAGATAGAGCAACAGAAAGCTGCTATTCAAAAGACAATTACCGACTTAGAAACACTACTTGCTGCACGAATGCAATACTGGTTTGACTAAGCAAGCAATCAGAATACTTGAAACATAAAGACGAAGAAAGACGACATGGCTAAAAACTTTGATTACATACGATTGGTAGCAGACGAAATACCCAGCTTTAAGAGCTTGCATAACTATTGCAGGTTGGCTGAAGAACAACAACCTATCTACCCTGATGCGTCTGCCAACAACGCTCGTAAAGCCCTTGAGTGGCTGATGAAGAACATGCTGAAGATAAAAGGCGTGACCGTTGACGAGCGGATGACACTCAACGATATGTTACGTCTGCCAGAGACAGATGCCTTTATCAACCACGATTATAGGTTCTCGGACGACATCTATTTAGTAAAGAAGATAGGTAATGCAGCCAGCCATGATGGTGCCGAACCTGTTAATCGTGTGAAGGCTTTCCGTTGTCTTCGTGCGCTTTATAATGTCGTAGCGGGTTTTATGGGTCGTTGGGATGCCGTGAAGAATATCCCACCCTTCGATGCAACAACAATCTCTGCACCGACTACAACAGTTGCCTTCATCACGAGTCCAGAACCAAAGGTAGAGATGGAGGTGGTCAACAGCGTACAGAAAGAGTCACTTGACGACCCACAACCAGTGGTGATACCTCGTGAAAGTCTTGCCAGTGAGGCAATAACAAGGAAGTATATCATCGATGATATGCTCATGGAAGCAGGCTGGGACCTCTTAGAGGAGAAGGGAAAGGTGCAGGGCGGAAAGGCTTGTATAGAGGTGGAAGTGGACGGAATGCCCACTGCTTCGGGGAAAGGTTATGCCGACTATGTTCTCTTTAGCCGTGGCGGAAAGCCCTTAGCTGTCATTGAAGCCAAGGCAACTAACCATGCCGTAACAGAAGGACGACACCAAGCAACGCTTTATGCTGACTGCTTAGAGAAGCGATATGGCGTGCGCCCTGTCATCTATTATACCAATGGATTTACGACAAAAGTCATTGACGGAATGGGCTATCCAGACCGTGACGTGATTTCCTTTCACTCTATGGACGACCTCGAAAGGCTGATACAGAAGCGCGGAAGGGCAGAGATAAAGGATGTGACGATAAAAGCTGAAATCACGGACCGCCCTTATCAGCAGACCGCCATCAAGCGTATTGTGGAGTGGTTTAATGCCAAGCATCGCCGTGGACTGCTCGTCTTAGCAACAGGAACAGGCAAGACACGTGTGAGTATCTCGCTCTGCGACATCCTTATGCGTAATGATTGGGTGAAGACAGTGCTATTCCTTGCTGACCGCACAGCCTTAGTCGGTCAGGCACATAGTGCATACGAAGCCTTGTTGCCAAGCGTTTCTATGTCGGTATTGAGCGAAGAAAAGGCACCTGATATGCAGGCACGCATCCTCTTCTCTACCTATCAGACGATGATAAACTATCTCGACAGAGAAGACAAGGCGTTTAGTGTTGGTCGCTTCGACCTTATCATCATCGATGAAGCCCATCGAAGTGTCTTTGGTAGATATGGTGCTATCTTCAGCTATTTCGACTCACTACTCATTGGCTTGACAGCCACACCACGTGACGAGATAGACCGCAATACCTACGACCTTCTACAGTTAGATAACGGTATGCCTAACTACAGTTACGACATTGAAGAGGCTGTCAGGGATGGCTATCTCTGTCCTTATAAGACACTGCAGTATCACTCTAAGATTATGGAACGTGGTGCCAAATGGGACGAGATGTCGAAGGAGGACCGTGAAGAAGCCGAAAGACTAATGGACTATGAGAAGTCTTTAGCAGGCTTAGGACCCGACGATGAATATCATCGTGACATCCTCCCGCAAGAGATTTTCAAGTATCTTTTTAACATAGATACCGTTGACAAGGTATTGATGGAGTTGATGGAAAAAGGACTAAAGGTGAAGAGTGGGGAGGAGATAGGTAAGACTATCATCTTTGCCATGAATCATCATCATGCAGAACTCATCGTTGAACGCTTCCGCACGCTCTATCCAGAGAAAGACCCCAACTACTGTCAGCTGATTGATAACTATGTCAATAAGGCGCATAGTCTTATACTTGACTTCGAACAGATGGATAAGTACCCGCAGATTGCTGTCAGTGTCGATATGCTTGACACAGGTGTTGATGTGCCATCGGTGCTTAACCTCGTCTTCTTCAAGTGTGTGAAGTCGAAGATTAAGTTTATGCAGATGATAGGACGTGGCACTCGTCTTTGTCCGAAGGTGTTTGGTGATGCAGACAAGAAAGAGTTCTATATCTTCGATTGGTGTAATAACTTCGAGTATTTCTCAGTACATAGTGATGGCGCAAACCCTGTCGCTGTGAAGTCGTTGACAGAACGACTCTATGCGTTGAGGCTTGATATCGCTGCTGCACTACAGTCGGCAGAACATCAAGAGAAGGAAGATGACCGTCGACTGCATGATGAGTTGAAGGATATCCTACATGCACAGGTGGACAGTCTGAGTCTGTCGCGTATAGATGTCAGAGCACATCTGCAGACTATCGAACCCTATCGTGACCGTGAGGCATGGGTTTGTCTGAGTGATTTAGCCGTTGCCGAACTGAAGGGAATAGGCCATCTGCTGCCCCGTCCAAAGGAGAATGAGGCTGCAAAGAAGTTCGATGTATTGATGCTTTATTTGCAGTTAGAGGCGGTAGACAGTACGGTGAAGGCTGATAACAGTCGTGCGAGTGTTATTAAGATTGCGCAACTGTTAGAGAAGAAAGCCACGATCCCTGCCGTGAGAGAGCGGATGGAAACGATTAAGGAGGTACAGACTGCCGTCTTCTGGGACCATTGTACGCTGAATAGTCTTGAACGAGTGAGGAAGGAACTACGTGAGTTGGTGCATGTGTTAGCCGAGAGTAGGGACGAGAGAAGATTTGTTATCAACATCGAAGATGCAATCAGTTCGGATGCTGTGGCTGCTCCTGTCACGCTGAAGGCTACCTATCACGACCGTGTGATAGACTATTTGGCAAAGCATACGGACAATGAAGTGCTAAAGAAGATACAGAACTTTGAGCAGCTGACGACGGATGATGTCAACGAGTTGCAACGTATCTTCTGGGAAGAATTAGGTACACGTACGGAGTTTGATGAGGCTACGAATGGAAAGAAATATAACCATAATGTGGCTGCGTTTATCCGTGTCATACAGGGTGTCGACCGTCAGAAAGCGTTAGCCCTCTATACCCGCTTTATCAAAGACGGCAACCTGACAGGTGAGCAAGAACAGTATCTGAAAGAGATACTGAACTATCTCAGCGAGAATGGTGACCTACTGATAAGCGACTTCATGGAATATCCTTTGAATAAGAATAGATGGCGAGAGGTTTTTGGCGAGTATTTTGTGGGTCTAAAAGACTTTGTGAATGAGTTGCATAAGGTCATCAGTTAGGAGGTTCTACCTTCTCGGCATGGGTCGACAAGATGCTTCTCTGTCAGTCAGCAGAGCTGGGTCGTCAGTCCGTTTCTGTCCTCGTACGATAGTGTTCCATCCTGTCATTGTGAATTATTTTCATGAAGAAAAATATTTATTTACGTGAAAAAAAAGATTTATTTACGTGAGAAGAAATATTTATTTTCATGAAAATAATTCGAGAGTAGATGTTTATCAGCTGTTTGCATAGTAAGATTTATGGTCAGAATCACCACATATCGCCTACCACTCCCCCCCTCACCCTCATTAACTATCCCTCATCACCCAACATTTAACACCCCTCACCCCAATCCCCTTGTCCAATCAAAAATAGAAACTAATTAAATAAAGAAAAATATTGCTGTCCGGTAAAACTTAAATAACATATAAATCCTTGCGGAATTGTCTTTA